>PLYX01000114.1 GCA_003151895.1 Solirubrobacterales bacterium | reverse complement strand
AGCGGACTGATCAGAGCCTCCGCTGCTTAAAGCCGGCGCAGCAGGTACCTCGCGCGGGACCCAAACCGTGTCCCGAAATATGTCCCGAACTGCGCAAATCTGACGTCATCTCGAGACACGCTTTGGGGGCCGAAAACGCCCAAAACACGGGGATATCGCCTGTTCTGGAGCGACTCTCAAGCCCAAGGTTGTGGTTCGATTCCAACACGGCCCACTCACGCGACGCTCACAGGAGGCGACGATCTTCTTGACCGGCACGTCCACCGGCCTGCAGCGGGGTGTCTGCTCGCGCTGCGCCGGCACGACGTGGACGTGGTGGGGCGGGGAGCAATTGCTTCGGGTTTCTCACGGGACCGGACCGCGCCAAAGTCCCGATATCTAGTATTTTGCTGTCGACGATAGTCGTCGGCAGAGGCGAGGTAGCTGGGTGGGAACATGAGACGGCTGAGCCCCGATCGGTTGTGTGGCGGACCGGGTGGCGCGCGGGCTGGTTGTCTCTGGCGCATCGTCGGTGCCATCGTCGTCGTGGCGGTCTCGCTCTCCTTCGCGTCGAGTGCCCTCGCGACTGAAGGCGGCCAGATCACCGGCACGGTGACGAACGCCGCGACGAAGGCTCCGATAGAAGGCGTCGAAGTCTGTCCCGAACGGCTGATCGGCGGGTGGCCGTCGTGCTCCCTGACCAACTCCGGCGGCGAATACGCACTCCAGGTCGTTTGGGGCGGCGACTACAGGGTGCAGTTCAAGGCGCCCGCTGGAAGCAGCTATATCCGTCGCACATACTATGGCGGCAAGTACTCCTACTCCGAAGCGGCGACCGTGTCGGTGCCCGAAGGGGGGATCGCATCGGGGATCGACGCGGAACTCCCGGACGGCGGCCAGATCAGCGGCAGGGTGACAAGCGCCTCGACGGGGACCGCGATCGAAAAAGCCGAAGTCTGCGCGCGCGGCAAGAGCAAAGAAGGATACGAAGGCAAATGCGCCACCACGAACGCAAACGGCGAATATACGATCAACCGGTTGAAGACCGCGAAGTTCGCGGTGGAATTCACCGCCTCGGGTTACGTGAGCGAACACCTCGGCGGCGAATGGGGACTGACCGAAGTCGAACACGCGGTCTCAGTCACAACTGGGAGCATGACCTCCGGAGTCGACATGGCGCTCAAGGAACTTCCTCGGATCGCCGGGACGGTCACGAACGCGTCGACCAAGACCCCGATCGCCGGCGTCGAAGTCTGCTTGAGGCTCGTGACCTCGACAGCCAACAGCGCGTGCAAGATCACCGACGCCCAAGGTGAATATGCGATCTCAGGTCTCGCGGTCGGCGAATATACGGTCGAGTTCTCCCCGGGCAGCCTCAATTACTTGACGCAGTACTACGACGGCGCGATATTCTCCTACGACGCGACGCGGATCTCAGCTATGCCGGGGACCGACGCGACGGGCATCGACGCCGAACTCGAAGAACCAGGGACGATCAGCGGGAAGGTGACAAGCGCTTCGACCAAGGCGCCGCTCGAAGGAATCCACGTGTGCGCCGGTGAACCGCCTGAAGGAAACCGGACGTGTGGCACGACCAACGCGCAGGGCGAATACACGATCTCAGGACTTCCAGGTCGCAACTATTACGTCGAATTCAGCGCTGGCGACGTCAACTATCTCACGCAGTTCTACACGGACAAGTATTCGCGCGCGGAAGCGCAGCCGGTGTCGGTGCTCGCGGGGGCGACGACCTCGGGCATCGACGCGGAACTTGTTGCGATCAAAGGCGGAGGGCTGACGGGAACGGTGTGGAGCTCGGAAACGGAAAAACCGCTTGCGGGGATAGAAGTCTGCGCTTACGAAGCCAGCGGCGAAGGCCTGTTTGGAGAATGCGCAAAGACCGAATCGCGGGGCGAATACACGATCACCGGCTTGGCCGCCGGGGAATATGTGGTCGAATACTCCTCGCCGTCGAACAGCGGGCTCAACTATGTAACGCAGTATTATAATGAGAAGTCCTACGTGTCAGAAGCCGCAGTCGTGTTCGTCGGCACGGGAAGCCTCACTCCGGGAGTCGACGCGAGGCTCAGGGAAGGCGGATGGATCGCGGGCGAGGCGCTTGACGCATCCAGCAGGCAGGCGATCAAGGGCATCGAAGTTTGCGCGTTTGCGACCCAGGGCGAAGGTGTCGGCTGCGCGATCACGGGCGCAGGCGGCGAATACACGATCGCGGGACTCGCGCACGGCCAGTATGCCGTCGAATTCTCCTCGCCGATCGAAGGCGGACTGGACTATGTCACTCAGTTCTACGACGGCAAGGTCTCGCCGTCTGAAGTGAACACGGTATCGGTCGAAGAGGGAGGCACCCAGTCAGGGATCGATGCGGCTCTGCGGCAAGGCGGGCGAATCGCCGGCAGGGTGACGGATGCATCGAGCAAAGCCGCAATACAGGGTGTGCTGGTTTGCGCCCTGACCGTGGCCGGCAAAGCTGAGGCATGCACGGTGACAAATCCAAGCGGCGAATACGAGACGGCGACAATCCCGAGCGGCGAATACAAGGTTGGGTTCGACGGCGGGAAGAAGTACGTCATCGACTACTACGGCGGCAAGTTCTCGCTCTCCGAAGCACAGGTTGTGCCGGTCCCAATTGGGAGCACGGTATCGGGCATTGACGCCGCGATGCCGCCGAGCGACTCGATCCCACCCGTGAACACCAAGCCGCCCGTCGTGCTCGGCGCCGCGGCTGTCAACGCGATGCTGCTCTGCGCGAACGGCTTGTGGGCGGGCAGCCCGGTCCCGAGCCTGACCGAGAGGTGGCTGCGCGACGGCGTGCCGATATCGGGCGCGAGCGGGAGCACCTATAAAGTGCAGAGCGCAGACGAAGGGCACGGCTTGGCCTGCGAAGTCACGGCGAGCAGCGCCGCGGGGGAAAAGAGCGCCCTCAGCGCCGCGGTGGCCATCCCGGCAAGCTTGAGCACCGCTCCCACCCCGACCGTCCCTCTCACGTCCACCACGACGACAGGGGCGCCCGCCACTCCTGGTCCGGAGAGCGGGGCATCCTCCGTCACCATCCTGGCATCGACGATCGTGGTGGTAGGCGGCACGGCCCGGGTGGGTGTCCAGTGTCGCGTCAAGACTTGCAGCGGGTCGGTCGAGTTGACGGCCCGGGTCCTGACGAAGCTCCGCAGGGGAAAGAAGACGGTCTCGCGCAGGGAGGCGGTCGTGCTCGCCAAGGGGTCGCTGTCGCTCGTGGGCAAAGGCAAGAGCGCCGGCGTCGTACTCCGCCTCACCGCGGCGGGCGAGCGGTGGATTGCCGGTGCCACCAAGCATCACCCGTCAGCCGCCGAGCTCGTCGTGTCGGTGGCGGGCGGGAAGACGATCTCAAAGGCGGTGCTGGTCACTTATCGACGTGGCTCGCGTCCGCGCTCCAAGCGCGCCCGTGGCGCGATCGTCGGGGGCAGCCAGATCTCGATCGGGCAGGCCCCGTGGCAGGTCGCGGTAGAAGCCGTCATCCCTGAAGAAAAAGGCGTCGTCACGATCCTCTGCGGGGGATCGATCCTCGACTCCGCGCACATCCTGACGGCGGCTCACTGCGTCTTTGACTCGAAGACCGGCAAGCCGATAGGAGCCGAAGACTTCACCGTTCGCGCCGGCACCGCCGACCTTGTCTCTGCTGGGGCCGAAGAACAGGAACGCTACGTCACCGATGTCCGCCCCCACCCCTACTACAGCTACACTCCCGGCAGTGGCCGTGTCCTTGCGGACGACATAGCCGTCCTGACTCTCCAGGAGCCGCTCGCACTCGGCTCGCACGCAGCGGCGATCCCGATGGCGCCCGCCGGATCGGGTCCGCCTGAAGGCACGCCGGTCGATCTCACGGGCTTCGGGGAAGAGAATCCGCTCACCGAAGAACTCAACGGCAAGCTGTACTCCCTCGGAATGACCATCGGCTACAGCCGCGAATGCGGCGGCGAAAACAACGCGGTCACGCTCTGCGCGAGCTCTGCATCGGGCACTCCCTGCAACGGCGACAGCGGCAGCGCTCTGACCACCGTTGCGGGTCCCTCCATCACGCTCGTCGGGGTCGAGGATGACTACACGCTCGTCTCCGGCAAACGGTGCGTCGCCAGCGCGGACAATGCATTCGCCAACGTGGCGGCGCCCGAGATCCAGGATTTTCTCGATGGCAGCGAATCGCCGCCGCGGGCGCCCCGCGGCGGGGGCGCGGTCATACGCGAAGCGCCGGTCGGTGACGGCTCGATGAGCTGCGCCCCCGGCAGCTGGAGCGGGAACCCGACGTTCACCTACACGTTCCTCGACAGCTCGGATGGCCAGATCGTCCAGCAGGGCTCCTCATCCACATACGCGGTACCTTTGGCAGAGGTGGGCCACACAATCCTCTGCGAAGTGCAGGCGAGCAACGAAGGCGGCACCGGCATCGGGCGTACCCCGGCGCTACGCGCGATACAGGCCACGACGCCGCCGCCGTCCGTGCCCGCGGGCGTCACGACGACGCCCCTGGAGCCTTCAATGCCGCCGGTATCCGCCAGCGTCTCGCTCGTCGGCACACACATCACGACGACAGGCGGCGGTGTGGCGACGGTCAAGCTGACCTGCACGGGTACCCGCACGTGCGCAGGCAAGCTGACCCTGACAGGCAAGAGCACGGCCAAGAAGGGCAAAAGGACCAAGACTACGACCATCGGGACGGCCGGCTTCTCGATCCCGGCAGGCAGGACCGTCACCGTCAAGCTCACGCTCAACGCCGGCGGGAGGGCGCTGCTCGGGGCGGACCACGGGCGCTTGGGCGCCACGCTCACGATCCTGAAGTCCTCCCCCGCCCCGTCTCAGACGCACATCGAGAGCGTGCGGCTCGTGCAGGAGAAGGCTCGTGGCAAGGCAAAGAAATAAACATTGCCTCGCTGATGCGTAGTGGCGGCACACCGACGCTCTCGGTCGGCCTGGTGTCGTTGTGCGCGCTTGCACGTGGCGATCAACTCGCAGCGGCCGTGCTTGCAGACCTTGAAACGAGGTGGTGAGGCCGAGGGCGAGGATCGCAAATAGCTCGGGTTCGCCGCCAGAAGCTGTCCGTCATGACCGGATACCTGCTCATTGCGCATGGCCTCGGCCAGCAAAGCGGATACGGCGGGAGGACGCCCCCTTTGTGTGTTGAATACCGACATTGTGGCGCTCTCGCAAGACGATGTAGATGAGTTCCTCGCGCTTGGCAAGGAGATTCCTTCCGAAAAAGCGCGCTCGGTGGACCAGGCGCAGCGAGCACGTTCGCGTGGCCCGTTTGCCCGTCGTCTCGCGAGGCGTGCAACGCGGTGAGATGCTGCTCGTCTTCCACGTCGACCACGCCCGGCACTGGGCCTTCAAGCTGCTGCGCCTGGGAAGCGAGGTGCCGCGCTGGGACGCCCAGCCGCCACCGCACAGCCACATGAATCCGCCGTCTCGTCCGCCTGGCTGGCCTCGTAGGTTCCGGGACCGTGATCACGAGCACGTCTGGCATCCGCTGTTCGGCATGACGCTCGCGCGGCCTTCAGCGCAACTCGAAGACGCATCGGATCACGCGACTGCCTTCGTAGCGTTCTACGAGCGTGCAAACATAGATCCCGGCGACTCCTACCAGTCGCCGCCATCTGGAGAGCAGCTACGCATCCCATCATGATCGCCGAGTCCGACATAGCCCAGCAACTTCGCGATCTCCTCGGCAGCGAGGTGGATGCGCGCTGCGAGAACGGTCGCTTGCGAATCCTGACGCCATTTGAGTACCCCGACGGCGATGGTGTCGTTGTCCTGGTCGATCAGTCCGCCGATGGCCGGTTCGTCGTCTCCGACGGAGGGGCTGCTGACGCGACGCTCGTGGGCCAGGTGGGAGCTAAGGCGATCGGCAGCCCGGCAGCGGAGATCGCACGGCGCTTTGGCGCCGTGTTCGAGGGAGGCGAGCTCACCACGACCGTCGAGGGCGACGCGGACGTCGCCGACGCCTGTCAGCGCATCGCTTGCGCCGCCGCCGGCGTGGCCGAGGCTGCCACGTACCTGCGACGACAGCGGCCGAAGGAGATGGAGTTCGTCGATGTCATCACGAGCAAGCTCCACCAGCACGAGATCGAGGTCGAAGCGGAGCGCAAGTTCGAGGGCGCCTCGGGCCATCCCTACACAGCGACCTTGTTCGTGCCGGATACGGAGACTGTCATCGAGCCAATCGGCGGCGAGCGGCCGTGGAACGTCGCGACCGCCGTCTACGTCGAGTTCGGGGACTTGAGCAAGGTCAACGGTTACCGCCTGATGGCTGTCCTAGATGACCGAGAGGCCGATCTAGGCCCGGACGTGTCAAACCTGTTGAGCCAAGTCGCCGATGTCGCGTCGTGGCGGCAGCACGACCTCTGGCTCAGCGAGATCGCATCTCGCTAGCAGCGCTCAGTCTGAGCGTTCCCACATAGCGCAGCCAGAGGAAGATAGCCTGGATCGTCGATTAGGCGAGCGCCTGCCGGCTGATACCCAGCCATCTGTTGAGGGCCCCACGACGGTTGCTCGTGACGTCGCTTTCGCCGACGGTGGATCGCCGGGCGAAACCGTGTCCCAAACCATGTCCCGAACTGCGCAAATCTGAGGTCTCCTCGGGACATGTTATGAGGCTGGAAATGGCTGAACCAAGCCAAAACAACCTGAAAGGGAGTGACTCTCAAGCCCAGGGTTGTTGGTTTGATTCCAACACGGCCCACTCCTACACGGCCCATTTCTGTTGTGTCTCAGGGCACCGGGCGGTGCAGAAATCCTGGTATCTGGTATCTTCCGCGACGATCGTCGGCAGGCGACATGAGGTGGCGCGGTGGCGGATCTGAGACGGTTGAGTCGCGGTTGGCTGGCAGCGATCGGTGTGCTGCTCATGTTTGGGGTGGCGGCCGCCGGGGCGGCGCCCGCGTATGCGGATGGGCCGATGTGGGCGATCGGCTCGGCCTCGTCCCCTACGAACTTTGTGGCGGGCGATGAAACGGGCGATGACACGTATGTGCTGACGGTCATCGATACCGGTGACGGATCGATGACGGGAGGGAGCCCGATCGAAGTCGTGGACACGCTGCCGAGCGGGCTGGTGGCGAGCGGCATCTCCGGCGAGGATCTTGGGAACGGGCAGACCTTGTCGTGCAGCTTGACGCCGAGGCTGGGTTGCAGCTACGAAGGGTTCGAAATGGCTCCCGGAGATGTGCTGCAGATCGAGATTCGGGTGAAGGTGAGCCCTGGGATTGCGTCTTCGATGGTCAACTCCGCGACGGTGACCGGTGGAGGCGCGGCAGACGGCGCGAACATCAGAGATCCGACGACCATCAGCTCCGCGGGGGCGGGGTTCGGGATCTCTGATTTTGCGGCGACGTGGTCAGGTACCCAGGCAGGCGCGAATGTGAACCTGACCACCGGATTCACGTTCAATCAGGTCGTGAGTAGTGGCGAAATCGTCCCGGCGGTGGACGCGAAGGAAGTGGCGCTAAACCTGCCGCCGGGCTTTGTCACGAACCCCACCGCCGTTCCGCGGTGCAGCGTGAGCGAGGCCGAGGAGGATACCTGTCCAGCGAGTGCGGCGGTCGGGGTCGCGTTCACGTCGAGCAGATCTGGCGTCGGCGGTGCGCCGGCACCATATTCGAGCCTTGTGTACAACACCGTCCCATCTCGGGGCGAACCCGGGGCATTGGCATTGACCTTGCCGAGCGGCCCCGTGAGGCTCGGCCTTCGGATTCGCTCGGACGGCGATTACGGGCTGCGTGTGGCGGCGAACGATCTCACCGAGGTCGATGCGCTGATCTCGCTGACGCTGACGCTGTGGGGCGTTCCGGGAGCCTACGACGGCTCCGGTCCCGGACCCGACCACGTCATCGCCGGAGGAGCCCCTTCCTTCGGTAGCTCGGGCGGGCCGATGGCGCGGTTCCTGACGAGCGCCGGCGCGTGCGGCGGCGCTTTGCCGGACAGCACGCTGTCGGCCGACTCGTGGACGGCGCCGGGCGTGTTCGCCGAAGCTTCCTCTATGACGCCCGCGTTGACGGGCTGTAACGAGCTCCAGTTCGATTCCTCTCTCACGGTTGCTCCCGATGTCAGCGAGGCTGACGAGCCCTCCGGGTATGAGGTGGATCTGCATATCCCTCAGCCCGAAGACCCGGAGGGATTGGCGAGCGCCGATCTCAGGGACGCGGCCGTGACGCTGCCGGAAGGCGCAGGCATCTCGCTCTCGGCGGCAGATGGGCTGCAGGTATGCACGGAAGCGGAGGTCGGGCTGGGCTCGCCGGCGGCGGTGACGTGCCCGGCTGCTTCGAAGGTTGGGCAGGTCGCGATCCGGACGCCGCTGTTGGTCAATCCACTGGAGGGCGCGGTCTATCTGGCGGCGCAGAGCGAAAACCCGTTCGGTTCACCTCTCGCTATGTACGTCGTCGCGGAAGACCCCCTGGCGGGGGTTTCGATCAAGTTCGCGGGCCAGATCGACGCCAACCAGTTCACGGGTCAGCTCACGATCGTCTTGCGCGAACTGCCGCAGCTCCCGATCAGCGGGTTGGAACTGCACTTCTTCGGGGGCGCAAGGGCGCTGCTGAGCACCCCATCCACGTGTGGCCTGGCGACGAGCACGAGCGAATTGACGCCGTGGAGTGGGAACGCCGGCGTCATGGCGTCCAGCGCCTTTGAGCTCGACTCGGGTCCGAACGGCACGCCGTGCTCTGCTTCACAGCCGTTCAGCCCGACCTTCCAGGCGAGCAGCACGACGGCGGGCGAAGCGGACGTGTATGACTCGCTGACGCTGCTCGTCTCGCGCGCCGATCAGGAAGCAGAACTGGGCACGATCGCGATCCAGGCCCCGCCGGCCGTCGCGCAGATGTTCGCGGGCGTACCGCCGTGCGGCGAACCGCAGGCGTCAGAAGGCACGTGCCCCACGGCCAGCGAGATCGGCACCGTCGCGGCGGAGGCCGGTCTGGGCGCCGATCCGTCCTACCTGAGCGGCGATGTCTACCTGACCGGCCCCTACCGCGGCTCCTCGCAGGGCCTATCGATCGTCCTGCCGGTCAATCCCGGCCCGTTTGAGCTGGGCACGATGATCGTGCGCGCCGGCGAGCAGATCGATCCTCAGACCGGGCGGATGATCATCGCAAGCGATCAGCTGCCGAGGATCGTGGACGGCGTCCCGCTGCAGTTGAAAGCGCTCGTCCTGCAACTCGATCGGGGCGAGTTCAAGATCAACCCGGAGGGCTGCGAATCGTCCACGATCACGGGCACGATCACCAGCACGCAGGGCAGCTCCGTCCCGGTATCCGCCGATCCGCTGGGCGTGTCGTCTTCGTCATGCGCGTCACCGCAGGTCCCTTCCCCGGCCTCGATACCAGAAGGAAGCGGTGTGTCCTCCAGCACCGCCAGCGTGTCGCTTGCCGGCACACACATCACGACAACCGGCCGCGGTGTGGCGACGGTCAAGCTAACCTGCACGGGCACCGGCACGTGTCGCGGCAAGCTGACCCTTACGGGCAAGACGAAGGGCAAGGGCAAGAAGAAGCGATCCAAGCTGACGACCATCGGGACGGCCAGCTTCTCGATCCCGGCAGGCAGGACCGTCACCGTCAAGCTCACGCTCAACGCCGGCGGGAGGGCGCTGCTCGGGGCGGACCACGGGCGACTGAACGCCACTCTGACGACCCTGAAGTATTCCCCCACACCGTCGCAAACGCACAGCGCGAATGTGCAACTCGTTCAGCAGAAGGCTCATGGTCAGAGGAAGAAATAGCACCCTCTTTGTGGCCTTGGTGGTGTGCGATGCCCTGGCTGTGCCGCAGTGCGCCAAGCCGCACGTCCTCGGCAATTTCCACGTCAAGGCCCCCGCGGCCAGCCGACAACGCCTGCGACTGAGTCCCTCTTAAGCCCAACGTTGTTGGTTCGATTCCAACACGGCCCATTTCTCTTTGCAGCGCGCAATCCCGGAGGCTGAAGCAACGATCTCGCGGCGGGTTTGTGTTCACGTTGCCATGCCGCGCGGGGGTGGCGGGATCCTCTTGACGGTGCTGGCGTCCAGGGGAGTGCACCCGGCCGGCGGCCAGGCACTCGCGAACACGCACACGATCAGCGACCCGGGATGCGCGGCGCTGGGAGCTATCAGGCCGGCCCAGCCCTCGCGCCACAGCTGCTCACCGACACGCTGATAGGCCGGCCAGGTTTGCCGGCTCGGTCGAGGCTCCCGCAGCATGACGTCGTGCAGTCGTTCGGTATCGCTGAGATCGGCGAGTTCTAGCTCCACGCGCCAGCGATGGTGGTCGTAGGGCACATGATCCTGCGGCGAGAGCCCCCACTCAGCCAGCGAGCGATACCACTCTGCGGTCGCGGTGGCCACCGTGTCCGCCAAGTAGAGCGCGGGTATGATCCCACCGCGCTGCCAGCGACCATCTGATGGTGTGCTGGAGCGTCCGAGCAGGTTGGCTCGGTGCGGTACGTGTCTGATCCACGTGCCCTCAATGGCGCGAGGACGGGCGGGGAGAAGGCTCACCGTCAGGAGACGCCGGGGTACTCGATCTCAGCGATCAGCTTGGCGACCCTCCGGTACTCGCCGCGGGCGATCAACTCGATTGGCTTCTCGTCGTCCAACGCGAGGATCGGCCGGTTCAGCCAGACCGCGATCGACTCGGGCCGCACAACACGGGCGAGCCGTCGGATCATCTCGCCGAGCTCGATCAGCCGTTCGGCGCGTGCGCCCGTCGGCTCGCTGCGACCCGCAAGCCACCCCCGCACGGTGCTCGGCTTCGCCCCAGTCGCGGCGGCGATCGTCCGATCCGATAGACCAGCGACATCGTGAACGCGTTGGGCCTCTTCGAGCAGGGGACTCATGGCTCCACAGGCTAGCAAACAATCGTGATTACGTCGCAAGATAGTCGCCGCGCACGCCACCGGAAGCTATCCGACGACCTGTTCCGAGCCACGCACGTCAGCCGAGCCCCCGGTGAGTGTCGCCACTTGCAGTGGGGAGCCATGACTGAGGGACTCACGGAGATTCCCTCCAGACACCGGGCCGGATACCCGGAAGGGCTCTCACGCCGAGGTGCTCAGGCTTATCGAGCGCCTCGAATCCGCGCCGCTCGTCTCTGGCGGTTCACTGTTGAGCTACGCGGCCGCGGACGTGCTCGCGCCAGGCCCGATGATCGAGGCGCGGCCCGCGTCGGTCCATATGACCTGCTCGCGGCCGGGTCCGACGCCGACCAGGGTCACCGGCGCGCCGGTGTGCTCCTCGATGAATTGCAGGTACTCGCGTGCGCCGTCGGGGAGGTCGGAGAGTGTGCGGCACTCGCCGAGATCCTCCTTCCAGCCACGCAGCTCGGTGAGCTCGGCGGTCGTGTGGTGCAGCACCGTCTGGTGATAGGGGAAGTCGTCGAACTCAGCTCCCTCCGCGCCACGGTAGCTGGTGCATACCTGGATGCGGTCGAGGCTTGACAGCACGTCGAGCTTCGTGAGCACGAGTGCCGTGAGCGTATTCAACCGGGCTGCATAGCGAAGCGCCACGAGGTCCAGCCAGCCCGTGCGCCGCGGCCGTCCGGTGGTCGTCCCGAACTCACCCCCGCGCTTGCGGATCGTCTCGCCCATCTCGTCGTGCAGCTCGCTCGGGAACGGCCCTGCCCCCACACGGGTCGTGTACGCCTTCGACACGCCCCATATCTCGTCGATGTCCTTCGGACCTACACCCGTCCCCACGCACGCCGCTCCAGACAGCGGGTTGGAGGAAGTCACGAACGGATAGGTGCCGTGGTCGAGGTCGAGCATCGCTCCCTGTGCCCCCTCGAAGATCACCTTCCGGTCTCCGTCGAGCAGCTCCCACATCAGCCGCGCGGTGTCGGCGATGTGCTGCTCCAGACGATGGCCATAGGTCAGGTACTCCTCGGTCATCGTGTGCAGGTCCAGCGCGGGGTCCTTCTCGTACGGCCGCAGCGAGAGCCGCTTGGGCTCCATCGCGGCGACGATCTTCTTCTTGAGGATCTTCTCGTCGAGCAGGTCCTGCACGCGGAT
>PLYX01000082.1 GCA_003151895.1 Solirubrobacterales bacterium | reverse complement strand
GTAACAGATGTAGAGCACGTCGTCGCCGCGCTCGAACATCCCCGACAGGCACGCGAAGCCGATGTCCAACGTGCCACCGTCGCCACCCTGGCCGACCACGCGCACGTCATCGCGGCCCTTGGCCCGCAGCGCCGCGGCGATGCCGGTCGATACGGCGGGCGCGTTGGCGAACAGCGAATGGATCCACGGGATCCGCCACGAGCTCTCGGGGTAGGGCGTGGAGAAGACCTCCAGGCAGCCGGTCGCGTTGGCCGCGATCATCTGCCCATTCGTGGCGCGCATCGCCGCGTCCAGCGCGTAGCGCGCGCCGAGCGCCTCACCGCAGCCCTGGCAGGCACGGTGCCCACAGGTGATCGAGTTCGTCCGCTGCTCGCCGGCCTGCACGGAGCGCTGGTCGGGATCGAGCAGGCGATTGCCCACCGCGAAGCTGCCCGTCTGGTAGTACCTGATCGGCGGCGCCCTCATGCTCGTGGGCTCCCCCTCGCGGGGCCCCGCGGGCGCTCGCACGCGCGGGTGCTCCTGTATGGGTGGGCGCTCCTCATACCGGACCCGCCGCGACGGGCCCCACGTCGCGCAGGATGTTCTCGGCGTGTGGACCGGAGGCGCGCGAGGCGCCCATGCGCGCAAGCTCGCGGTTCACGACATCCCAGTCCATGTCGAGGAACGTCAACGGCTCGAGTTGGTCGGCCACCGCGTCCATGAACAGCCCGTGCAGCGAAGCCTTGGTGATCGGTCGCCCACCGAGGCCCGCGATGACCGTGTAACCGTGCATCCGGCCTGCCTGCCCCCCGCCATGGGGGGTCCCCGCCAGGGGGACGCCGGCGAGCGCCATGCGCACGTTCGCGGAGACGATCCCGCCGACCCCGACGGCGAGCGCCTTCTCGAGCACGACCACACGCTGGGAATGGCCGAGCGCGGCGCGGACGGCGTCCAGAGGGAACGGGCGAAAGGATGTGATCCCGACGGCCCCGATCTTCACGCCCTGCTCGCGCAGCTCATCGACGGTGTCCTTGATCGTGCCGAGCACCGAGCCGAGCGCGACGACGACCGTCTCCGCGTCGTCGGTGCGGTAGCGGCGGATCAGGCCACCCGAGTCGCGCCCGAACGCGTCCTGGAAGTCGGCGGCGATCTCGGGGATCAGCTCCAGCGCCCGCATCTGCTTTGCGTGGGCGAGGTACTTCACCTCCATGAACGCCTCGGGTCCCACCATCGCGCCGATCGACATCGGCTCGTCGGGGTCGAGCACCTGGCGTGGCTGGAACGGCGGCAGGAAGGCGTCCACCTGCTCCTGCTCCGGGATCTCCAGACGCTCGACGGCGTGCGTGAGGATGAAGCCGTCCATGCACACCATCACCGGCGTNNTCCGCGTAGAGCTGGATCCAGCCGCTGTCGCGCTGACTCATCGAGTCGCTGTGGTCGTTCCAGATGTTGATAGGAGCGCCGATCGCGCGGTTGGCCACCGTCATCACGATCGGCAGGCCGAGCCCGGAGGCGTTGTAGAGCGCCTCGGCCATGTACAGCAGCCCCTGGCTGGCGGTCGCCGTGTAGGCGCGTGCGCCGGTCGCCGAGGCGCCGATCGCCACCGACATCGCGGCGAACTCCGACTCGACGTTCACGAACTCGCACGGCGTGAGCTTGCCGCTCTTCACGAGCGCCGAGAGGTTCTCGACGATGTGCGTCTGCGGTGAGATGGGGTAGGCGCAGATCACCTCCGGCCGGCACAGCGCCACCGCCTCGGCAACCGCGCGCGAGCCCTCAACCTGACGCGGCACCGGTCAGCTCCCGCAGCTCGTCCGTCACCCACGCGTGCGCGGCCCGCGCCGCCGCCACGTTGCGCTCGCCGAGCGCTCCGGCGAAGCGTTCGCGGATCGCGCTCGTCACGGCGTCGAGCGAGATCGCTTCGGTCAGCGCCGCGAAGCCGCCGAGCAGCGCGGCGTTGGCGAGCGGCCGTCCGGTGTGCTCGCGCGCGAGATCGGAGGCGGGCACGGTCACCAGCCGCTCGGGCGGCAAGCCCTTCACGAAGTCGCCGAGGCCGAGCTCGTCGAAGCTCTTGGCGGTGTTGATGAGGATGAAGCCGTCGGGTCGCAATCCATCGAAGACATCCACCTGATGCAGCAGCGTCGCGTCTGCGACGATCAGCGCATCTGGCTCCATGACCGGCTCGCGCACGCGGATCTCGCGGTCGTCGATCCGGCAGAACGCCACAACCGGCGCGCCCATGCGCTCCGAGCCAAAGCTCGGGAACGCCTGCGCGTAGCGATCCTCGTTGAAGGCCGCGAGCGAGAGCATCTCCGCCGCGGTGACCACGCCCTGACCGCCACGGCCGTGGATGCGAATCTGGAACATCGCCTACAGTCAACGCTTCGGGGCGGGGCGCGCCCACCGCAGTCCCCACTCGACAGGCTCAGTAGTTCTCACTCACACATCAGGTGGTCCTTACGCCCACCGGCAAGACGGCGACGATCGCCACGCCGCGTGCGCGCCGTCGGCTCAGCGACCGACATAGACGCCGCCGAGGAAGAGGAAGCTCCACACGACGCTGAGCACCAACAGCGTTCGATCGCGCAGGATCAACTCCTCGGGCGCCTGGCCGGCGCCGGCCCCGATCAGGTTCGCGTAGCGACCCAGCCACAGCAGGAGTGGGGCAATCGAGAGCCCGTACCACACGACATGGGAGGGTCGTGTGAACGCCCAGCCCGTGTAGGCCACGCCGGCCCCGATGGCCGCCGCCAGAAGCGTCAGACGCAGACTCCCGGGCGAGTAATGCCGCAGCGTCGCCCGCACAGAACCGGACTCCGCATGCTCGCGAAGCTCGGCATACCGCTTGGCGGCAACCAGATAGACGGCACAGCATGCCGTCACGATGACAAACCAGCGCGACAGATAGATGTCGGTCGCCACGCCCCCGGCGATGGCGCGCAGCACGAAGCCGGCCGCGATCACCAGGATGTCGGCGACGACCACGTGGCGCAACCACAGCGAGTAGCTCGCCGTCAGCGCGAGATAGCCGCACGCGACCACGCCCAAACCGGGAGTGATCGCGGTCGCCGCGACGACACCGACGAGGGCCAGCGCCGCGGCGACCAGAAGAGCCGCGCGGGGTGAGAGCTCGCCGGCGGCCACCGGCCGCGAGCGCTTGTGTAGATGCCGGCGATCCTGCTCCCGATCGCGTACGTCGTTGACCAGATAGGTCGCGCTCGACAGCAGGCACAGCACGAGGAACGCTCCCACGACCCGCACGGCGAGGAGCGGCCGGTCGATCACCCCCGCCGCACACGGCGCCGCAAGCACGAGCAGGTTCTTGCTCCACTGGCGAGGACGGCACGCCCGCAGCAGCACCCGGGCCGAGGATCGAGATGGGGGCCGCAGCTGGATCGGCGCCTGCGGGTCGGCGTGCAACTCCCTTGCACTGGGTTCGGCTTGAGTCTCCTCGACGCTTGCTATCGCTTGAAGTGAATTAATGTTCAATCTCCGATCAAGGAGCATAGCGGGTGTAAAGGCGTGGCTGTGTCGCCGCCATACGAGTTCCACATGACTACTGTATTTCCGGCTTGCTTGCGCCACCAAGAAGGTGAGATTGTTCATATGTGAGGGTGCTCTAATTCGCGCTAGCGCAGTCTCCACGCGAGGAGGTGTGCCATCGGGCGAAGCGGATACCTCCCGCCCATCCGCGCCTATATAAGCGATCCTTCATCGTGAGAGATGTCTCACCCGCGTCTTAGCTGGGATTTTGTTGGGCCAGGAAATATAGCCGCATGATCCCAAGGGGAGGATGCCCGGATGTAGTGGTGCGATGACACTCGTGCTGGGCACCGTTGGCCCGAGTGTCTACTGGTACCTGACGCGCTCAACCGGTTTGGTGTCGTTGCTGTTGCTCACCGTGACCATGGTCCTTGGCGTGATTGACGTGAGTCGCTGGAGTACTCCGGGCTGGCCTCGCTTCGTACTGGACTCCTTGCATCGCAACGTCTCGATGCTGGTGCTCGTCTTCCTCGGGCTGCACATCGTCACCGCGGCGCTTGACAGCTTCGCGCCGATAGCCCTTCTGGATGCGGTGGTGCCTTTCATCGGAAGCTATCGCCCACTCTGGCTGGGGCTCGGAGCCGTCGCTTTCGATCTGCTGCTCGCCCTCGCCATCACGAGCCTGATGCGCCAACGTCTGGGGCATCGCGCTTGGAGGATCACTCACTGGCTGGCATACGCGTGCTGGCCAATCGCCCTTCTGCACGGCCTCGGCACCGGCAGCGACGTTAAGAGCGCATGGTCGCTGGCACTCACCGCGATGTGCGTCCTCGCGGTGGCCGCCGCCGTTTGCGTGCGAACGCTCCCCGGCTGGCCTGAGCACTGGCGCGTGCGCAGCGGAGCACTGGCTCTCACCGCGCTCGTCCCGATCGGCTTGATCGTGTGGCTGCCGGACGGCCCGCTCGGGCACGGCTGGGCTCGCCGGTCGGGTACACCGGTATCGCTGCTCGCCTCAAGCGCTCCAAGCGTGACCACGCCGACGGCTGGGACCACGAGCGGACGGACGAGCACTCCAAGTTCACAGTCGAGCGGGCTGAGCGGCCCCTTTAACGTGAGCCTCTCGGGCAGCATCAAACAGGGTCCTGGGCCAGGGCCAGGTTTGGTCGCGGTCAAGATCGCGACCAGCTTCAGTGGCTCGGTCGCGGGACGGCTTGATATCGAGATCGACGGTCAACCGGTGGGCGAGGGCGGCGTTTCGCTGCGCAGCAGTCGCGTGACGCTTGGCAGTTCTCCTACGCCTGTGGTCTACCGCGGGAGGATCGTGTCGTTGAACGGCAACCGCCTGGCCGCAAGCGTGCGCAGTAGCGACGGACGGAGCCTCTCGCTCCAGGTGGCCCTGGCTGTCAACGCTGGCGCAGGCACTGTCAATGGGACGCTCGCCGCTTCTCCCACCTCAAGCGGAGGCGGCGAATGAGCACAACGCGTCCCCAGGAAGTGTCTCCCCGAATCGCGCAAGCGTGATCGTCGACACCGAGCTGGCCATCAGGCCAGTCGCGACTCCTTCGCGCTCTCCCCCAGGCGCCCGTTGGGCGATGTGGCTCGCGCTAAGTCTGATGCTTGTTCTGGCCACCGCGCTGCGTATGTGGAAGATCCACGATGTGCCGGGCAACGTCTTCTACGACGCGGCCGTGCGCAGCATGGGCACCTCCTGGCACGACTTCTTCTTCGGTGCGCTTGAGCCCAGTGGCACAGTCTCGATCGACAAGCCGCCTGTCGACCTTTGGCTGCAGGTGGCTGCCACGCGCGTGCTTGGGTTCGGCCTGGTCGGACTGCACCTGCCCGAGGCGCTGGGCGGCGTGACCGCCTGCGGGTTGTTGTTCGGCGCCCTGCGACGACCATTCGGCTTCGCGGCGGCGCTATTGGCAGCGCTCGCGCTCGCGGTACTCCCGGTGTCTGTGCTGACCGCGCGCAGCGACACGATGGACTCGGTGCTGGCGGCCCTGGAGATCGCCGCGCTGTGGCTGTCATGGCGCGCACTTGAGAGCGGACGCATGCGCTGGTCGGTGCTGTCGGCTGCTGTCATGGGCTTGGCGTTCAACGTCAAGCTCGGGGAGATGGTTATAGCGCTCCCTGCCCTGGCGTTGTTGTGGCTGTGGGCGGCCGCGCCCGGGACCCGCGTACGCGTCGTGCTCGCCACCGCCGGGACGTTTCTCGCGGTAGCGCTGTCGTGGACAGCGATCGCGTCGCTGATGCCCATCAGCCGGCGCCCATTCCCGATCGGCTCGGCGAACGGGAGCATCTGGCACGTAACGCTCGTTTACAACGGCCTGGATCGCCTTTCCAGCCACGGCGCGACGGGGGCCGTCGAAGGGGGAGCCGGTCCACTGCGTCTGCTGAGCGCCGGCCCGATGCAGTACTGGACCTTGATCGGAATCGCGCTGCTCGCCACCTCGCTGGTCGGACTATCGGCACTGGGTGCGCTACTCGCGCGGGGACGTGAGGATGGGAGGATGGGCCTCCGCAGCCCGCCGGGACGGTTTGCGGTGGGGATAATGGTGTGGTTCCTCATCGGACTGATTGCCTTCAACGCGATGGAACGCCTGCAGGTCCGCTATCTGGAGGCGTTTGCGCCCGCCGTCTGCGCGGTGTTCGGGCTGTCGCTGAGCACGCTCTGGCGCGGTAGTGTGAACCGTCGCGTTAGCTCGGGAGACCCGGGAAGCCGTGGGGTCCTGATAGTTCGCATCGTCCTTGTATGCGCTGGGCTCGGCCTGTTGACGGCGTCACTGAACAAGGACTCCTACCTGATCCACCGCGCCCGCACAGACTCGTTGCTGACCGACTTCAGCACTCCGGCACTGAGCCGCTATCTGCGCACCCACCGCGACGGGACCCACTACGAGGTCGCGAGCGCCAACATCAACGACATCGTCGGACTCGTGGCACGCGACGGCCTCCCGGTGCTCGTCCTCAACAGCGTGGACGGATCGCTCACACGAACCAAGAGCCTCCAGACCCAGGTGGCCCAACGTCGGGTGCGCTTCTACTTCGTCGCGTCACACCCATGCCACGGCGGACGCCATTGCCCGGGCAACCAGATCTGGGCCTACGCCCACAGCACCCCCGTACCCGGCCAGCCCGGCCTGCGGCGCTTCACCGCAAGCTGAAACACGACCGAGCCACCAGCGGCCGGCAGCCTGATTGGAGGTGGATCAGCCACGGAGCGCGCGCAGGGCGTTGAGTATTACGGCGAGGTCGATGGCCTCTTGGAACAGGGCGCCTGCTACGGGCGGCAGGTAGCCGAGCGCTGCGGCGCCCATCGCGACGAGGCTGAGGCCCATGCCCGCGAGCACGCTTTGGCGTGCGATGTACAGCGCACGGCGACCGATGTGCAGCGCGTCGGCGACGCGATCAACCCGGTCCACGGTGATGACCGCGTCGGCCGTCTCCGAAGAGACCGTCGCTCCTGCCGCGCCCATTGCGATGCCGAGGTCGGCAAGCGCGAGCGCGGGCGCGTCGTTGACGCCGTCGCCGACCATCACGACCGGGCGAAGTCTGGGGTCGGTGCGCACGCTGCGGACGATCTCGAGCTTCTGCTGTGGCGACTGTTCGGCGTAGACACGGTCGACACCGAGCTCGCGGCCGATACGCTCGGCGACCGAGCGACGGTCGCCGGAGATCATCGCGACATGGCGGACGCCCTCGCTGTGCAGACGCTCGACGATCTGATCGGCGTCGGGGCGCAACTCGTCGGCCATCACGATGACACCGCCGAGATGACCGTCGAGAGCGACGAGCACGTGCGCCTCACCCGACCCATGACCGCTCATCGGGGTGGCGGCGGCGAGCTCCTCCGCAGGCACTCCTTTGGCGAGCAGAAACGCACGGCTTCCGACCGCTACACGGTGTCCGTCGAGGTCCCCCTCGATGCCCTGGCCCGGCTCCTCGCGCACACGGACGGGCATCTCCAGCTCGAGCTTGGCCTCGCGCGCGGCGTGTACGAGCGCGTCCCCGAGAACGTGCGCGGACATTCTGTCAACCGACGCTGCCAGGCGCAAGAGCTCGTCGGTCTGCATGTGCTCGCGTGCCACTATCTCCCGTACTTCTGGCGTGCCGACTGTCAGCGTGCCGGTCTTGTCGAAGAGCACCGTGCGGGCCTCGCCGAGTGTCTCGATCGCTCCCGCTCCCTTCACGATGACCCCGGCTTGTGCTGCGCGGGAGAGGCCGGAGACGAGCGCGATTGGCGCCGCGAGGATCAACGGGCAGGGCGTCGCGACCACGACCACCGCCAGCGCACGAACCGAGTCGCCGCTCAGCGCCCACGCGGCACCGGCAACCAGAAGGGTCACTGGGAGGAAGAAGCCCGCGTAACGGTCGGCCATCCGCACGAACGGCGCGCGTTGTGCTTGCGCCTGTTCGACCAAACGCACGAGCGCGGTGTAGGCGCTCTCGACGGCGGGACGGTCGGCCCGCACCTCGAACGGTCCACCGGCGTTGGCGGTGCCGCTCAGCACCGACATGCCGCTTGCCACCGTGACCGGTAGCGGCTCGCCGCTCAGGGTGCTTGTGTCAACCACGGCCTCGGTGCTGAGCACCGTCCCGTCGACCGGGATCACCTCACCGGTGCGCACGACGAGCACATCCCCGGTTTGCACCTCCTCGACGGGAACCTCTTCAAGCCGTCCGCCGCGTCGGCGCTGTGCGACCTTCGGCGCGCGTTGGATGAGCGCGGTCAGCTCGCGCCGAGCCCTTGTAGAGGCGATGTCCTCGAGCGTCGAGCCGCCCGTGAACATGATCCCCACGATCAGCCCCGCCAGCTCTTCACCGAGCGCGAGCGAGCCGAGCATGGCTATCAGCGCGATGATGTCCACGCCCATGTGGCGTTCGACCACTATCGTGCGACCTGCCTCGAACGCCAGCTCCGCCGCGAGCAACGCCACTGCTGCTCGCCAGATGTCGTCGCCCGTCTCTCCGTAGCCGGCGAGGTGCGCGAGTCCTCCCGTCACGAGCGCCGCCAGCGCTATGACGGCGAGCACGCGGGCTCGATGTGCCACGAGACTGCGCCACGGTCGGGTTCTGCCTCGATCGCCGAGCATCGGTTAGCAGTGGCCCGGGACCAGTAACACGGGTCGCGTCATGACGGCATCCCAGCTGCTATGGCGCCGGTGATCTCACAGGTTGGCGTCCTGACGGGTCGCAGCAGTGTCAAGTGCGTGCATGTCGATATATCCATGACTCATGTGGGAGCTTCCAGCCGACCGGTATCTGGCGCATCCGAGTCTGCCCGCGGCTCGGTGCGGCTATACCGCAAAGCGCCATAGCAGGCGAGGGCATATCGACCGTCAATTAGTCGTTTGATTCGGGCAAAGATGAGATGCGCGAGTTGCGTTATGCCGACCCAGCCCACACCCGGCATCTCCGCATCCGACAGAATCACTGCGGCACTCCCCCACATGTCGCGGTAGTGACGGCTGCATGCGTCCGCCAAGGCCGTGTCGCCGCCGTCGGAATGTTCGCTGGAGCAGCCACTACATACCCCGCACGTGCCCAGCTTTGCAGCATGGACGAGTAGACCGCGGGTGTGAGGGCAAAGCCATGTCCAAAGACGACAAGCGGGAAGGACCTACCAATCCCTGGACCGGTATGAAAGGGACGGCCGGAGAGAGTCGAGGGCAGAGGCACACTCGATTAACAGTGCTTTGTCGGGTTTTGTGTCTGGTGGGCAGCGTGGGCAATGTTGGCGTTGACGTTGCATACGGGAGTTAGTCCGTTGGTTAGTCAACTCGTGTATGTAGTACGTGGTCAGCCCGCTGAGACCAGCCGGATTGGGTTCGACACGCCATCGACAGCGAAAAATCCTGCATCGGCTCGATTGAGCGAGATCTCAAGGCCCTCAAACGCGCGAGAAATTGGTCCGAACGATCAAACCGACAAAGCACTGTTAAGAGTTGACGAAGGTTTACTTAAGCGTGCTTCCAGCCCCCCAAACGCTGATCGTGTACGTCACCATGATGTTGATGGAGCCGCTCGCCCACCTTCGCCGCGACGGCGCCAACACCGTTTGGACGGCCACCGGCCACGAGCGCCCCGTGTTCCTCGACGAGCACGGGCGTCGCCTGCGCTGGGTGCTCGCCGGTGGCGCATTCGCCGGTGGCGCGTCGGCCCTGTGGCTCACGGCCTTGGTCGCGGGGGCGATCGGCTTCTCCACGCTGCCCTCCATCCACGCCCACTCACCGCTGCTCGCGGAGAGAACGGAGGTCCGCGACGTCGCCTCGGTCAGGCCCCGCCATCGTGTGAGCGCCGTGAGCGCTCGGCGGCCCTCGACGCTCGAGCGCGCCACCGGGCTGGCGGTCAGCCGGGCGCTGACCTCAGCACAGTGATCGAATAGGGCCCCAACAGCACCCGCGACCGTCCACTGCCGCGGGTACTCTGCACCGGGGGGAGATCCAGGCCCGGCGCTCCCGCGGCTTCGGCGGGACGCCATGTGTAGTTGGCTGAGGACAACTGCCACTCGCGCAATGGTCCGACCAGGAATCGCGCCTTGGAGCCGGCGCCGGCGCTGAGGCGCACCGCCACTCGGTAGGGCCGCGATGGACTCAGATTGAGCAACAGCAGCGCCATCCGCCCGTCGGGACGGCGCACGGCGTAGGCCCGCACCAGCTCGTTCCCGGCGCCATCGCGGGCGCTGGAGCGCGTGGCGTACAGCGTGTGAAGATCCTTCCCCGGCAACGTCCAGTCGTGGGTGAGCATCTGCGTCTCCCAGAACGACGCCAGCGGCCATGGGGCTCCACCTGAGCTGTTTGCCAGCAACAGCATCAAGTTGCCCCATGTCTCACAGCGACCTGATTCCCTCATCGGCACGTTCGGCTCGTAGCCGTACAGGTAGGCCGCATCCCCGCCGCCGCCGCCACCGGTGCTCGCCCCGCCGCCGCCGCCGGCGAGCAGCGTCCCGACCGTGTCGGCGTTCAACAGCGCTCCGGGCATGTCCACCTCGTCCTGGCCGGCATAGGCGGAGTAGCCGTACTCGGTGATGTACACCGGTAGCCGCCTCGGTATGCCCTCGCGGC
>PLYX01000118.1 GCA_003151895.1 Solirubrobacterales bacterium | reverse complement strand
CCCGACGACCAGTCGAAGGATCTGTTCGTCCACCACTCGGGAATCGCCGGCGACGGCTACCGCTCACTTGCCGAGGGCGCGAAGGTCAGCTATGACGCCGAGGCCGGCGACAAGGGGCCGAAGGCCGTCAACGTTCAGTTGGCCTAACGGCCAAGCCGTACCACTGGGCTGAGTCCCCGAGCCTGGTCATGCGAGAGCCTGATCAGGAGCGGGCTCAGCCGGTGGTCAAAGAGCCGCTAAACGGACTCTGCCCCTATGAGCGCGGCGGGCGCGGTGCGTAACGGTGGTGGAGCATCAGCGTGTTCCCGTCAGGGTCGTTGAACACCGCCATGTGACACACGCCCGTGTCGTACGTGTCGTTGTCGAACTTTACGCCGCGCTCTTCGAGCGTCGCGCGGGTCGCCTGCACGTCGTCCACGTGCAGCGCTATACCGCTGCGCATCGGGTGGTGCTCCATGCCCATCTTCTCCGCGTCGATCACGCTCAACGTCATGTTGCCCGTCTCGAACTCCGCGTAGTTGCGCTCTTCCAGGTACACCGACCGCTCCAGGCCGAGCGTGGTCCCGTAGAACTCAACGGCTTTCGGCAGGTCGTGCGTGGACACCGCCACGAAGTCCACACCGGTGATCAGCTGGGTTGCGTCAGTCATGTCCAGGTCTCCTCGCTCGTCGTGTGCGGGTTGTGGGATGGGGGGTGGGGCGCGTGGAATCTTGCTCGCCGCCTGCCTCCCCGTCAAGGCCGCGCTCAAGCGCCCCGGACTCATCGCCGCGCGCTCAGGCGCTCTCGGCCTGCAGGCGCCCTGACTTGACTGCCTCGACGAGCGCGCGATGGTCGCGTTCATTCTGGTCGGCGTACGCTTGCGCGAACTCCACGATCGCCTGGTCGAACACGCCTCCCGCGCCGAGATAGGCGGCGATCGCGATGCGATCGCCGGTACGGGCGTGGGCGCGGGCGAGCGTCCACCCGCACAGTGCCCCATACGCGCGCAGGAGCGCGTGTCCCATCGTCTCGATTTCGACACTGAGCTTGCCGTCCCACAGCTGGCGCACGTAGAAGTCGCGTGTCACCCCGTCGATTCCCACCGCCGGCAGCCATCCCAGGAAGATGTCGCTCGCAGCTTGCATCAACCTCTGGCCCTCCACTACCCGCTGGCCGTGGTTCGCGTACTCCGACGCCCCCACGTACGGCTCGAGCACCGATGACTGCGCTTCCTTGGCCTGCAGCACAAGCGGGTCTTTCTCGTCGCGCCCGACGAACAGCATCACCCAGGCGCGCGTGCCCACACTGCCGACGCCCACCACCTTGCGCGCGATGCTCTCGAAGCTGTAGTCGCTCAACAGTACGCGGTGGTCGACAGAGAGACTGTCGCGGTAGTCCTCGAGCATCCCCTCCAGGCGTTCGCGCAACTCGCCGTGCTCGGCCTCTCCCAACAGCTCTTCCATCGGCACGATCAGCGGCGGCTCGCTCACGAATCGCAACCGTCCGTCGACGGCTTCGGTCAGCTTCAGCACCGCGCGGGTGCTGTCCTTGGAGCGAGCCTTGCCGAGCCGACGCTCCATCTTCTGCAGGCGCTTGCCGTGCACGAGCTGCTGTTCGCGCACCACGTTCATGATGTCCTGCGCATTCAACTTCGCATACCAAACCGCCAGGTTGGGCATCTGCGCGAAGCCGCGCATCGACTGACGGTATGCCTGGACCGTCCACGCGAGTACGTCGGCGATCTCCTGCGTGCTCAACTCGCGGTCGCGTCCCGCAACGCACAGGCTGGCGGCTAGGCGCTTGACGTCCGACTCCCACGGTCCGGGAAGCGTCTCGTCGAAGTCGTTGATGTCGAACAGGAGCTCCCGCTCGGGAGAGGCGAATATGCCGAAGTTCGACAGGTGCGCATCGCCGCACAGCTGCACCGTCAGGCCCGAGGTGGGGGTGCCCGCCAGATCGGCCGACATTATGGCCGCCGCGCCTCGGTAGAAGGTGAACGGCGATACGAGCATGCGCCCGTAGCGGATCGGCACGAGCTCCGGCACGCGACTCTGTGCCTGGCTTTCCAGCACCGCGATGGGGTCCTCGCGGTCCTGTGGCGCCCGCCACCCGGCGTGGCTCGAGCGCGGGGTGTCAGCCCTTGCCGCCTTGCCCTTCGCTTCGCGCTGCTTGACGCTGTCGTGGTCGGCCATGCGCCGTCCTCACGCGGCCTGCGTCAAATCGGCTCGACGCACGTTGAATTCCTCGGTCGTGATCACTCCGCGCTCGTGCGGGTCGCTGAGATCCTTCAGCGCGCTCGCATACGACGCGGTCTGCTGGGCCCGAGCCTGATGCACCGCCGCTTCCATCGCGGCCTGCTCGCCCGGCAAGGTGGGTCGCGCGATGAAGTAGATGAGCATCCCGAACACGGGCAGTATGAGGACAAATATGAGCCACATCGCCATCGCCCACCATTTCAGATCGCGGCGACGCACGAGCAGGTCCATGATCGCTGAGATCCAGCAAATGGTTATGGGGATCACGATCAGGATCACCCACAACACTTCCCACACGTCCCGAACGGACGGCTTGGGAGCTTTGCGGCTTGTGGGTCAGCCATAGGTCGCCCCTTCTCTTTACAACGTGCGATGCTCGACGCCGCCGGCGCCGGCGATCAGGATGTCGCTGATCAGCTCGGGCGCGAACAGGCCGTGGTCAACCACGCCCGGTGTGCCCGACAGTCGCGCTGCCAGCGCTCGCGGGTCATCGACCGGACCGAGATAGTCGGCGATCAGGTTGCCCTCGGGGCTGGGCGGTGCATCGCGCAGGACGGCCTCGCCGAGCAGGGCGAGTGTCGGGTGTGCGCCGAAGCGCAGGATCTCGAGCGGCACCGGCGGGCGCAGCGAGGGAACGGCCTTCTCGGCGGAGGCGATCACGACGAACCGCTCAGCGGCCGCCGCGACGATCTTCTCGCGCGTGTGGGCGCCCCCGCCGCCCTTCACGAGCCACCCTTGCGGATCGATCTGGTCGGCGCCGTCGATAGCGATGTCGAGGCGTCCGAGCTCGTCAAGCTCCTCGACGGCGAGCCCGAGCTCGCGCGCTGTGCATTCGGTGGCGGGCGAGGTGGCCACGCAGCGCAGGCTCAGCCCGCGTGCCGCCAGAGCCGGGAGCAGGTATGCAACGGTCGAGCCGGTCCCCAGCCCCACGCGGGCGCCGTCGCTCACGAGCGCCGCCGCGGCGTGTGCGGCCGCGTGCTTCTGGCTCTCGGCGTCGCTCAGGGACGCGGGTGCGGGCGCGCGAGGGGACCCCATCGTGCATGCGAGCCTACAACGCGCGGCGTTCGCAGGGTCAGTCGCTCGGGCGAGTCGGGCGGATACAGCAGGAAGCTCTGCGCGAACGTGCAGGACGGATTTTCTAGCTGGCGCTCACATGTGCCGCTTGGGGTCCTTCGGCGGGCTTGACGTGTGGCGATTCATAGGGAGGAGCCTCCCCGCGCAAGAAGCGCCACACTGCGAGCAGCATGAGGATCGTCATGATCGCGGCGCTCGACGCGCACCACTCGCAGACCGCGTGGATCGAGAACAACTCGCGATAGGTCAGATAGGCGGAGAACCCGAAGCCGGCGATAGCGAAGGCGAGCGTCGCGAAGCGACTTGTCTCGTTTTCGGGGGCGAGCAGCGACGCTAGGATCGCGATGTAGCCGATCAGGCCCATGAGCGCCACGGGGACACCGGCGAGCTTCGAGTAGATCGACGTTTGCACCTTCAGGCAGCTGCCCCCCGCCGTGCATACCGGGGGTGAGCCCGAGTAGTGGACATACGTCAGGTAGCTTGCCACCCCAAGCCCGACCGTCGCCAGGACGATCATCGTGATTCGCAGTGCACGCCGGCTCATCGGATGGCGGCCTCCGACCCGTTGGGAGTAGAAGATGCGCCGAGGAGGAGTTGCGGCTCGACGTGGGCTACAAGAGCGGGGGAGGGGGCAATCAGCGCCATCGCCCGACCGCCCCTCAGCCTTTCAGCAGCTTTTCGATCACCGGTTCGAACGAGCTGGCGTCGGTGAGCGACGGGTTTTCGAGCTTCTGCATCGATCCGCCCGTCTTGCCGATCAGGAATGACGGGGTGCCCGTGAAGCCGCTCTGGTTGGCGGCCTGGGCGTCGCTGATGACCTGGTTGGCGTAGGCGGGATCGTTGCGCGCCGAGCTCCAGTTGGAGAGGCTCAGGCCGGGCACCTGGGCGGCCAACCCCTGAAGGTAGCTTTCGGTGACGTAGCCGCTGCCCTCTTCTCCCTGCTCGTGGTAGAAGAGCTCGATGTAGTGCCACATCAGGTTCTGCTTGCCGGCGGCGAGCGCCGCGACCTGCTGGGTCTGGAAGGTTTCGCGTTCGCGCGTGGCGGTCTGCATCGAGCGGTATTCGATCTTCACCTTGCCCGTGCGCACGTACTTCTGGATCACCGAAGGCAGTGCCCCGAGCGTGAACTGCTTGCAGATCGGGCACTCGAGGTCACCGAAGTACTGGATGGTGACCGGTGCGCTGGCGTTGCCGAGCGTGATGCCGTTCTGCGGGATGCCCTGCAACAGCGAAATCACGGACGCCGCAGCCGCGTTGGCCGCAGGGCTTTTCGGGGCGGGAGCGCCTTTGGAGCCACCGCTGCCGGTCGCGACCAGGATGATCGCGATGATCACCACCACAACCCCGGCGATCCCCCCGAGTTGGATCAGCCGCTTGCGCTGCGCAGACTGAGTCGCGCTGGCTTCCTCCACGGCCTTGCGTTGCGCGCGCGCCTGTTCACGGCGCTGCTTGCGCGTCAGGTCCGACTCGGGATCCTCCACCGGGCTCATGGATGCAACTTTTGCACACTTTGCCTCAAGATTGCTTAAGGAGCGGGCTTGCACGGCCGAGCAAGCTCCGCCAAGGCCGTATCCAGGCCATCCGTGGCGTACCGTAGACGGAGACAATGCCCCCGTAGCTCAGCTGGATAGAGCGTCGGACTTCTAATCCGAGGGTCGCAGGTTCGAATCCTGCCGGGGGCGCTCGCACGCAGACCCGCATGACATGCATCGATACAATCGAGAGGGCGTCAAGCGGGTCGCCGAGACGTTCCATCGAGGCACTGCGAGCGAGGCTTTGCAGAGCGCGATCGAGGCGGTGCGGAGCGGCTACTGCGAGATGATCGAATCATGGCGACGATAACGAACAGCACTCGTACCCCTGGCAGCTTGCTCGCCTCGCAGCGATTTGACGCCGCGATCGAGGATGGGATCGCTGAACGCCCCGCCCGGTATCCGAACGGGGCCGCGTTCATCGGCGGCGACCTCCCCAACCTGGGGGCGATCCTCGCGGAGGAAGCGCGCGAAGGGCGAGCGGTGGTGCTCGTGTATCCCGACGGGGAAGAGTGGGTCATCGAGCCTCACAAGCCGACGAGCGCTTCAAGGGCCGCGTAAGGTCGTAACCGCTACGTGAGTCGGGACTCGCGACGCGCTTGCCGTGCCCGGCCCAACGCGGCTGTAGGATCGGCCGCCGCCGATGTTCGTGCTCACCACACTGGTCTACCCGGTTGTGCTCGCGCTGCTCTGTGTGGGCGCGGGACTGCTGGTGGACCGGGCGAGCGGGGGCGTCTTGCCGGCGATGCTCTTCCCGGCGGTGGGCGCAGCGGCGCTGATCGTCGTCTCTCAGCTGAGCACGTACGTGGCGTCTGTGGCGCCGGCCACGCCCTACCTGTTGGTGGCGGTTGCCGTCGCAGGGCTCCCCCTCGGTTGGCGCAGAATGCAGGCGCTCGCCCGCGTTTGGCGCGCGTCGCTCTGGCAGCTGTTGGTTGCGCCGCTGGCGTACGTGCTGGCGCTCGCGCCGGTGCTGCTCGCGGGCCGGCCCACCTTCTCCTCCTACATGGCGCTGGCGGACTCGGCGGTTCACATGCTGGGGGCCGACTTCCTCATCCGCCATGGCCAGGACTACTCGCACCTGGATCTGCGCAACTCCTACGGCGCGTTCATGAACGCCTACTACAACTCGAGCTACCCCTCCGGGGCCGACACGCTGCTCGGCGGCAGCGCGTTCCTGCTGCGCCTGCCGTTGATCTGGGCGTTTCAGCCGTTCACCGCCTTCATGCTCGCCACGGCGTCGGGCCCCGCGTGGGTGCTCGTACGGCGGGTGGGGCTCGAGCGCGCATGGGCAGCGGCGGGGGCGCTCACCATCACGCTGCCCGCACTCGTGTACGCATACGAGCTGATCGGGTCGGTGAAGGAGATCGTCGCGCTCCCGCTCATCTTGAGCATGGGGGCGCTGGTTGTAACGCACCGCCGGTGGCTCTGGGTGGACGCGCGCGGGGCTATCCCGTTTGCGCTGCTGGTGGCCGCCGGGGTTGCGGCGCTCGGGATGGCGTTTGGCGCATGGGCGCTGGCGGCCACGGTGGTGCTCGCCGCGGTGGCGATCACAGGGCTCGTGCGGGGAGAGCGTGGGAGGAGAGCGCCGGCGCCGGGGGAGCCTGCGCGCGCGGAGCGAGTGCGGGAAGCCCCCTCCCTCGGACGCCTCGCCGTCCTGGTCGGCGCAGGGGCGCTCGTGCTGCTCGTGGGCGCCTGGCCGACATGGGTGGACCTCTCCGGCTCGCTGCGAGTGGCAAACGCGATCGCCTCGACCTCCAACTCCGGCAACCTCCACTCCCCGCTTCACCCAACGCAGCTGGCTGGCGTGTGGCTCGGGGGCAGCTACAAGCTGCTTCCCACCGGGTTTGTCCTCACGCTCACGTCGATCCTGGTCGCGATCGTGCTTGCCTTGGCGGTGGTGGGGATGGGGAGGGCTGTTTGCTGCGGTCGGTATGCGCTCGCCGGCTGGGTCGCTTCGACGATCGTCCTGTGGCTGTTGCTCAGCACGTACGCCACCACCTGGGCCGACGCCAAGACGCTGATGCTCACCTCACCCGTGGTGGTGCTGATGGCGTGGGCTGGGATCGCCGCCTTGCGTGCTTCGCCTCTGCGTCTTGCCGCCTCGCTCGTGGCCTTCGTGCTCGTCGGAGGGGTGCTTGTCTCAGACGCTCTCCAGTACCACAGCTCCAACCTGGCGCCCACCGCGCGCTATGAAGAGCTCGCGTCGGTGAACACGCGCTTCGCCGGACGGGGCCCAACGCTGTTCACCGACTTCGACGAATACTCGCTCTATGAGCTGCGCGACATGGACGTCGGTGGTCCGGACTTCGCCCATCCGCCACCCCCGCTCGCCGCGGCTGCCGGCGGCTACGGCAATCCGGTCGAGCTCGACCGGATTGCTCCGGCTGCCCTGCTTGCCTACCCACTGATCGTCACGCGCCGCGACCCGAGCGCTCCGCGACCTCCATCCGCCTATCGCCTGCAGTGGCAGGGCACCTACTACCAGGTGTGGGACCGCATTCCGGGGGCCCACTCGCGCGGGCCTGTGCCTGCCGGAGCGCGTGACACCCGGCTCGTCAACCTGCCTCTCGCGCGCACAGTCCGCCCGCCCGGCTGGGCGCTCTCGCGGAAGGGCATCGTCATGGGCGGGGCGGGAACCATGAGCGCCACGTTCACCCTTCCCCACGGCGGCGCGTGGGAACTGTGGCTGAAGGGCGACGTCATGCGCGCGCTGACGGTCCGCATCGACGGCCTCACGCTCGGTACGCTCGGCGGGCAGCTCGACGGCAACTCGCTCGTGGTCAACGCGCTTACTCCACTCCGCACACGCCTTGGCGCAGGACGCCACACGCTGACGATCACGCGTCCCGGCGCCGACCTCGCGCCTGGCGACGGCGGGGCGGCGACGCTCGCGGCGATTTTCCTTGTCCCGGCGGTCAGCCTTTGAGCGGCTCGGCGAAGCAACCCACACAGGACGAAATCCTGCTCGGCGACTGCCTCGAGCTGCTGCCGCGCTTCGCCGACGGCTCCTTCCAGCTGATCTACATCGACCCGCCGTTCAACACGGGCGCCAGGCAGACCCGCAAGACGCTGCAAACGGTGGAGGACGAGCGCGGCGACAGGACCGGCTTCCAGGGCCGGCGCTACGCCACGAAACTGCTCGCCGAGAGCTCCTACCGCGACACGTTCGACGACTACCTCGCGTTCCTCGCGCCGCGCTTGGAGCATGCGCACAGGTTGCTCGCGCCTGAGGGCACGCTCTACTTCCACATCGACTACCGCGAGGCCCACCACTGCAAGCTCCTGCTGGACGAGATATTCGGCAGGGAGTGCTTCCTCAACGAGCTCATCTGGGCGTATGACTACGGCGCGCGCTCGCGGCGACGCTGGCCCGCCAAGCACGACACCATCCTCGTCTACGTGCGCGACCCCGACGCCTACTTCTTCGATGCCGAGGAAGTCGACCGCGAGCCCTACATGGCGCCCGGTCTCGTCACCCCCGAGAAGGCCGCGCGGGGCAAGCTGCCCACGGACGTCTGGTGGCACACGATCGTGCCCACGAATGGGGCGGAGAAGACGGGCTATCCCACGCAGAAGCCAGAGGGCATCGTCAGGCGCATGGTGCACGCCTCCACGCGTCCCGGCGACTGGTGCCTCGACTTCTTCGCGGGCTCCGGCACGCTCGGCGCGGTCGCCGCCAAGCTGGACCGCCGTTTTGTGCTGATCGACTCCAACCCCGACGCTGTCCAGGTCATGCGCGCGCGACTGCCCTCCATCGGCGCGCCCGCCGCCACACGATCCCCCTGAGTGCCGCGGGCAGCGGAAACCTGCCCACTCCAGAGGACGCCCGGGCGAGATAGGGTGCAGGCGGTGGCCCGTCGCGTCCTGATCCTCTCTTGGGAGTACCCCCCGGTGATCGAGGGCGGCCTCGCCCGTCACGTGCGCAAGCTCGCCGAGGAGCTGGTCGCACAGGGCACCGTCGTGGACGTGCTCACGCGCGGGGGAAATCGCGGGGGCCATGGCGGAGGTGAGCAGCCGGAGGCGGCGGAGACCTCGGAGGAGGACCTGCGCGGCGTGAACGTCCACCGCGTGCGCGAGCCCGGCTGGCCGCGCGACCTCGATCGCTTCCTGGCGTGGGTCGCCCAGATGAACGACGACATGCTCACCGCCGGCAGGGCGCTTGCGGAGGAGCGCTCCTACGATCTCGTGCACGGCCACGACTGGCTCGTCGCGCACGCCTCCGCCGCGCTCTCAGACCTCCTGGACGTCCCCTACGTCACCACCATCCACGCCACCGAGCACGGTCGCCACCAGGGCTGGGTCGACAAACCGCCGCAGTCCTCCATCCACGCGATCGAGCGCTGGATGGCCCACCGCGCCGACTCGGTGATCACCTGCTCCCATTACATGCGCGGCCACGTCGCCGACATCTTCGACATCGACGAGCGCCGCATCACCGTCATCCCGAATGGGATCGACCCCTCCGACCTGCGCCCCGTCGACGACCTGCAAACACTGCGCCTGCAGTTCGCCCAGCCCGAGCAGAAGCTCGTGCTGCTCGTCGGACGGCTCGTCTACGAGAAGGGCTTCCAGCTCGCGCTCGACGCGCTCCCGGAGGTGATCGAGAAAGTTCCGGGGGTGCGCTTCCTGGTGGCGGGCAGCGGCACCCACGAGAGCGAGCTGAAGGCGCAGGCCGAGCGCCTGGGACTGAGCGAGCACGGCGTGTTCCTCGGCTGGATCGGCGACGATGCCCTGCACTCGCTCTACCGCATCGCCGACCTGTGCGTGGTGCCCTCGCTGTACGAGCCGTTCGGGCTCGTGGCGCTGGAGGCGATGGCCTCCGGCTGCCCCTGCATCGTCGCCGACACCGGCGGCCTGCGCGAGGTCGTGCCCGCCGGGGAGCGCGTCGGATTGCGCTTCAACGGCGGCGACGCCGAGCACCTCGGCGTGATGATCGAACGGCTGCTCGTCGACGAGCAGCTGCGCGACCGGCTCGTCACCGAGGCCTCCGAGCACGTTCTCTCCTTCGACTGGAGCGACGTCGCCCAGCGCACCACCACCGTCTACCAAGACCTGATGCCAAGCGTAGAGACGAGTAGGAGGGAATGACGAGATGCTCGAAGGGTTGATGCAAGATCATTTTCAACTCACGCTCCACCATCCCTTGCACCGGATGCGCTCAGTCCATCCCGGCGGGGAGGTGGTCACGCTCACCGATCAGGGCACGGTACGGGCCACCTACGGCGAGGTCTGCGAGCGCGTGGACCGTCTCGCGCGCGTGCTAGACAGCCTCGGCGTCAAACAGGGCGACCGTGTCGGCACGTTCGCGTGGAACAACCAGCGCCACCTCGAGCTCTACATGGCGGTGCCGTGCGTCGGCGCCGTCCTGCACACGCTCAACATCCGCCTGTTCGCCGAGCAGATCACCTACATCGTCAACCACGCCGAAGACAGCGTCATCTTCGTCGACGACTCGGTCGTCCCGATCCTCCAAGAGCTCGCGCCCACGTTCTCGGGCGTGCGCAACTACATCGTGATGGGTGATTCGGATCCCAGCCACCCTTCGGATCTCGCCCACCCCTCACTCCCGAACGCGCTGCGCTACGAGGAGCTGCTCGAGCAGGCCGGCCCGGGGCCGTTCGAGTATCCCGAGCTCGATGAGCGCCAGGCCGCCGCGCTCTGCTATACGAGCGGCACCACCGGCAACCCCANNGGCGTGCTCTACTCGCACCGCTCCATCTCCCTGCACTCCATCGCGTCGCTCATGACCGATGCGCTAGGGCTCTCCCAGCGCGATCGCGCGCTCGTGGTGGTGCCCATGTTCCACGCCAACG
>PLYX01000039.1 GCA_003151895.1 Solirubrobacterales bacterium | reverse complement strand
ATGAGCGAGTACATGGAGAAGCACTCCGTCTCGCGCCTCGTTGGAGCGCCGCCCGGCTACGTCGGCTACGAAGAGGGCGGCCAGCTCACGGAGGCGGTCCGCCGCCGTCCCTACTCCGTCGTGCTGCTCGACGAGATCGAGAAGGCCCACCCCGACGTCTTCAACACGCTGCTGCAGGTGATGGACGACGGACGCCTCACCGACGGCCAGGGCCGCACCGTGGACTTCAAGAACACGGTGCTCATCATGACCTCCAACATCCCGGTGTCAGCCGCGGGCGACGATCTGCGCGCCGAGCTCACGACCCACTTCAAGCCCGAGTTCATCAACCGGCTCGACGACATCGTGCGCTTCGACCCGCTCTCACGCGAGCAGATATTTGAGATCGTCGATCTGCAGTTGGCGCGAGTGATCGAGCGCGTGTCAGAGCGCGGCGTGCAGCTGGAGATCACCCCCGCCGCGCGCGAGCTGCTGGGGAACATGGGCTATGACCCGACCTACGGCGCGCGGCCCCTGCGGCGCGTGATCCAGAAGCAGCTCGTCGACAAGCTGGCGCTCGCGCTGCTGGAGGGGCGCTTCCATGCCGGGGAGAGCGTCCTCGCCGACGCCGTGGATACCCCATCCGGGGCACACGGCGGGCAGGTGGTGCTCGAGAGCGCTCCGGCGGCCTCGGCCACAGCCGCCTGAGCCCCGTCCCGGCCGTCTAAAGCCAGGTCTCAAGCATCGGCAAGATCCGATTAATTGGTTTTGCGCTTGACAAGCCAACCATTCCGTGCATACGATCCGCCGCGCACATACGAGGCGTATCGGGGGATAGGGCCATGGCCGGAGGCTATACGGGCCGCCTGAGGCTCGCTGGCGCGACGGAGCGCCACTCGATAGGCGCGATCAAACCAAGGAGAGTTCTATGAGAAGTTCTTTGCCAGCGCCGCGTCGCTACGCGGAGACCCGTGCGACCAGGGGTGCTCTGCGCCGTGGTCTACGGTACAATGGAGCCGGTCGCTGGGCATTCGCGGCGATGGTTGGCTGCGTTGCCATGCTTGCGCTCGTTCCCGCCGCCGTCGCGGCGGGAACCGGCAAGATCGAAGGGACTGTGACCGAATCCGCCCATAAAGCGCTCGCGAACGTCTCAGTCACGGCGTACGGTCCGAATAATGAATTCGAGGGATCCGCCTCCACCAACGCGAGCGGTGAATACACCGTGTCCGGGCTCTCGGAAGGCCAGTACAAGGTGGGATTCTCAGCCCTGCCCTACGCCAATCAGTACTACAACAAACAGCCGTCGCTTGCGAATGCCAATTTTGTCTCTGTCACCGAAGGGAGCACGACTTCGGGGATCAACGCCACCCTGCAGGAACCGGGTAAGATCACGGGAACGGTGACTAACAGTGCCGGTGTGCCTGTCCTGGGCGTCACCGTCGATGTGTACGGGTCCGCCTTCAGCTTCGAACCCATCAAAGTCGTCTTCACCAACGCCAACGGCGAATATACGGTAGAAGGCCTGACGGAAGGCGAATACAAGGTTGGCTTCTTCCCCTCGGGTTCGACATATCTTGCTCAGTATTACAACGGTCAGCTGTCGCTCGAAAGCGCTAATCCTGTTCTGGTCACCGCCGGGAAAACGACTTCGGGGATCGGGGCCACACTGACCGAAGGAGGCAAGATCTCGGGTACCGTCACGGACGCTTACTCCCACGGCAGGTTGGCTAAAATCGGAGTCTACATCTCGGGCGTGGAAGGCGGTTTTGGGTACGCCTCCACCAACGCGAATGGCGAATACACGATAACCGGGCTGCGGACCGGCTCCTACAAGGTCAGTTTCTTTTGGGAATACTCTGAAGCCGAATACAAGGCATGCGAACACCTCCCCAGGTGCCCGCCAAAGTACGTAACGCAGTTCTTCAGCAATCAGCCCTCGGAAGCGACCGCCAATCCCGTGGGGGTTGCAGTGGGCGCGCTCACGCCGGGAGTCAACGCCGCGATGGTGCCCTCGCTGCCATACAACACGGCGGGGCCGAGCGTCTCGGGCACCGCCACGGTGGGCAGCCTGCTGTCGTGCTCGAGCGGCTCTTGGACCGGCGAACCGGAACTCGCGCTGTCGGTGGGATGGCCTCTCACCTCGCCGTTCTCCTATCAGTGGTTGCGCGACGGTGCGCCGATCGCTGGAGCCACATCGCCGGCGTATATCGTGCAGGCGGCCGACGTGGGCCATGCTCTGGTGTGTGAAGTCACGGCCACCAACGTCGCCGGGCGCACGAGCGCCAGAAGCGCCGCGGTCGCGGTGATCCTGCCGGCGGTGATGCTGTCGAGCTCGAAAATCGTCGTGTCCGGCGGATCGGCGCGGGTGCCGCTCGCCTGTGCAAACGCGACCTGTACGGGAACGATCGAACTCACCGGACAGGTCAAGGGTAGAGGCAGAAAAGCCAAAAGGAAGACGGTGACACTCGCGAGGGGCTCATACTCGCTCGCCGCGGGTAAGAAGGCGACGATCTCCGTTAGCCTGACTGCAGCGGGCAGAATCGCGCTCGCTGCGGCCAAAGGTCACAAACTATCTGGCAAGGCCGCAGTGACTGTCACAAGCGGGACGACGGTGAAGAAGTCCGTCGTGGTCAGCGAGACGAGAGGCAAACGCAAGTAGGCAACCCCCGCCTCGATGCGCTGGAAGGCCGGTTCCGTATCACCTGGTGTCACGCCGTGGCACCAGGTGATACAGTGGTCGCATGAGCGATCACTTCACGCTCCGACTCAGGCCTGGCGTCAGCGAGCGACTTGCCGAACAGGCCCAACGGGCTGGGCTTGCTCCCCGGACCCTTGCCCAGCGTTATGTAGACGAGAGCCTGCGCCGAGAGGATCACCCGCTCGTGCGCTTCGTCGATGGGCCAAGTGGCCGGCGGGCAGCGCTGGTGGGAAGTGGCCTTGACGTGTGGGAGGTGGTGGCGACGGTCCGCGAGAACGACAACAATCCAGAGGAGGCCGCCGCATTTCTGGAGATCGCGCCTGGACGGGTCCAGGCCGCGGTTGCCTACTACGGCGAGTATCGCGATGAGATCGACGCCGAGATCGCGCTCAATCAGGCTGAGTGGGAGCGCGGGTACGCCGCCTGGGAGGCCGGCAAGCAGGCGCTCGCCTCGTGAAGGCGCTGCTCGACGAGCAGCTCTCGCCTCTAATCACCCGCGTCCTGCGGGAGCGCGGTCTGAGTTCCTACGCGGCGAGCCGGTCCGGCAGGGCACCTGCCACAACCTGCCGCTCGCGCTTGCCAAGTCTGCTCGCCAACCGGCGTATCTCCAAAGCGTCGTTGAACGCCTGGATGAACGCGCTGTCGGCCGTGTCTGAGAGCGGCTCCCCGAGCGTCTGGTCGAACCACTCCGCGACGTCGGTCCAGCGCCACACCTTCGTGCGGGCGCCAAGGCGCCCGGCGGCGGGCGGAAAGCCGCCCGGGCCGCGCCTGCCGTTCACGAGCAGCCTGACGCTCTCGGCCGTGCGTCCGGCGCGCGCGGCGATGTCGCCCATTGTCGCCAGGTCGTACTCTTCGACGCGCAAGATGGTTGCCTCGGGAAGCGCGCTCCGCAGTTCGTCCAGCGCCATCGCGAGCGCGTCCGGAAAGCTCGCTGCCTGCCGATCGAATTCAAGCAGGCATGTCCCATCGCTACCCGGGCCCATCAGCGAAGCGTCGTCAATCCTTTCGTACAGATGGATCGAGAGTTCGTCGATGCCCATGCCCGGGGCCAGGAATAGAAGTGTGAACGTGTGATTGCTCATCGTTTGCAGTGGGGGCAGTGTGTAATGAAACTGTCGATTCTCTTGGCTGCGTAGTCGGCGCTCCGCGGAGAGCTGTTGACCGAGAAGGGACGACACATCCCAGCATTGCTTGCCGGGCAATAGACAATTCCCCAGTGACCGCGGTTCGTCTCCACGCGAAAACCTTGGTCTTCTGCGCGCTTGAGGGCCGCCTCGATCTGCTTCTTTGGATGCTTGGACCGCAATGGTATCAGAGGTGTTGTGAGACGCCAACAGGATGTGTGAGCGCATACGTCACTGCCTCCTATTCCGGCGAACAGGTGCGATCGGGACAGCGTCGCGGCTGTGTCTACGCCGCGAGAATCTGCGCGGCGAGGATCGCCGTGTTGCGGGCGTTGTCCAGCCCGATGGGCGGGACAGGCGTCCCGGCTATCTACGCCGCGAGGATCTGCGCGGCCAGGATCGCCGCGTTGCGGGCGTTGTCGAGGCCGACGCACGCGACGGGCACACCCGGAGGCATCTGCACGATCGAGAGGATCGCGTCGAGCCCTCCGGCGGCCGTGAGACGTCCCGACAGCGGCACCCCGATCACCGGCAGGTCGGTGTGCGCGGCGACCGCGCCCGGGAGCGCCGCGGAGATGCCGGCGCCCGCGATCACGACGCGCAGGCCGCGTGACTTGGCGCTCTTGGCGTACTCGGCCACCACATCCGCTTCGCGGTGCGCTGACATGACCTTCATCTCGTGCGGGATGCCGCGCTCACGCAGCTCCTTGGCGGCCTTCTCCATCGCCTCCATGTCGCTCGAGGAGCCCATCACGATGCCGACGAGCGGCCCGTCGACGTCGAACTCCTCGAGCTGCGCCTGCACCTCGGCCTCGGCGAGCCCGGTTCGTATCGGTGTGGGGGCGGTATCGCTCATCGTGCGCCGGCGTTCTGGAGTTCCGCGCTCGCGGCGATGTCGCGCCGCATTTGCATTCCGTCGAATGAGATCTTCTCGGCGGCAGCATACGCCGCCTCCCGGGCAGATCTGGCGCTCGCGCCAAGCGCGGTCACGTTGAGCACCCGACCACCCGCGGTGACGATCGCGCCGTCTCGTGACGCCGTCTCGCCGCTGGCCCCTGATCCGCCGCCGCCCGCGCCCGGCGAGCCGCCGCGCCGCGCCGTACCCGCGTGCGTCACTTCGATGCCGACGGGCACCTGGTCGAGGCCGTGGATCTCATCGCCGCTGGAGGACGAGGCGGGGTAGCCGGCGGAGGCCAGGACGAGCGTCACAGCCCAGTCGTCCGTCCAATCGAGGACAACGCCCTCCAGCCCGCCCGGGCGCGTGGCGGCGAGCAGCACTTCGACCGGGTCGCTGCGCAGGCGCGGGAGCACTGCCTGCGTCTCGGGGTCCCCGAAGCGCACGTTGAACTCGAGCACGCGCGGCCCGTCGGTGGTGAGCATCAGTCCGGCGTACAGCACTCCGTGAAAGGGCGTGCCGCGCGCGCGCATGAGATCCACGACCGGCTGATGCACGATCGCGGCCAGTTCGCGCACTCTTGCCGCGTCGATCCCGGCGACCGGCGAGTAGGAGCCCATCCCACCCGTGTTCGGACCTTCGTCGCCGTCGTATATGCGCTTGAAGTCGCGCGCGGGCGCCATCGGCAGCGCGCGCACCCCGTCGCACAGCGCGAGCAGCGACAGCTCCTCGCCCACCAAGAACTCTTCTACGACCACCATGCGCGTGCCAAACCGATGATCGACCAGGAACTTCTCCAAGGTATCCCGAGCTGTTCGCTCGTCCTCAGCTATGACGACTCCCTTTCCAGCCGCCAAGCCGTCTGCCTTGAGCACAACCGGGTAACGATCTATAGCGGCCATCCCGTCCTCGACGTCGCCGACCAGTTCGAAACGTGCGGTCGGGATATTCGCCTCGATCATGATCTCCTTGGCATAAGCCTTGGAGCCCTCAAGCTTGGCTGCGGCGGCGGTTGGACCAAACGCGGCGATCTTGAGGGAGGAGAGACCGTCCACAAGCCCTTCGACGAGCGGCGCCTCTGGCCCGACGACAACCAGATCGACCTGCTCTCCTTCCGCCGCCCGGATGAGGCCTCGCACGTCATCGGCGGCGATGTTCAACAGACGCGCATCGCGCGCGATCCCAGCGTTGCCGGGCGCGCACAACAACTCCGGTTTTTGGGGGGACCGCGCGAGCGCGCGCACGAGCGCGTGCTCGCGCCCACCGGCTCCTACTACAAGAACCTTCACTACACAGCCAGGCGCGACGAGGCGTGGCTCACAGGGACGCGATGAACTCATCCACGGGAATGGCCGACAGCGTCTCGTAGCGCCCGGTCCCGCGCGAGCCGAGCTCCAGCGACACGCGCGCCATCGTCTTCTCGTCGGGGGCCTCCACCACCGAGATGAAGTCGAACGCGCCGAGCGTCGCCCATTGCGCCTTGACGGTGGCGCCGAGCTGCTCGACCTCCTTGTTCACCTCGCGGATGCGCTCCGGGTTGTTCTTGACCGTCTGCACGCCCTCCGGCGTCAACGTCGAGAGCATGATGTACGTGGACATGGCTCCTCCGTTCCTCGCTGCGTTCGCGCCGAACGGCGCGCTCTCTTCGTTGTACAGGATCGGCGGGCGGCAGGCGTGGCGGCGACGGCACTGTTCAAGCGGTGGACGACGGAGCAAACGCGCAGCGCGCCGCGTCCCGTCCCACCCGGCGAGGATAATCCCAGCGTGATCGCGCGCTACACACGCCCCGAGCTGGGCGCCCTGTGGACCGACGAGGCACGCATGGAGACATGGCGGCGGGTCGAGGTGGCGGCCTGCGAGGAGCTGCCGGGCCTGCTGGGCGACGGCGAGGGACCGACCCCGGCCGAGCTGGAGGCGATCCGCGTGGCCACGTTCACGGTGGAGGCGGTGAACGAGCGCGAGCGCGTCACCGACCACGACGTGGCCGCGTTCGTGGACGTGCTGTCCGCCTCGGCCGGCGAGGCGGGGCGCTGGATCCACTTCGGGCTGACCTCCTCGGACGTGCTCGACACCGCGCTCGCGCTGCAACTGCGCGCGGCGGGCGAGGCGATCGTGCCGGGTGCCCATGCGCTCACACGGGCGCTCGCCAACCGTGCGCGTGAGCACGTGGACACCTTGTGCGTGGGACGCACGCACGGCGTCCACGCCGAGCCGACGACCTTCGGCGTGAAGCTCGCGGGCTTCGCGTTCGAGGCGCACCGCAACGCGCTGCGCTTGAGACGAGCCTTCGAGCAGGTCGCGGTCGGCGCGATCTCGGGCGCGGTCGGCACATACGCGGCGACGAGCCCCGAGTTCGAGCGGCGCGTGCTCGACCGGCTCGGCCTGGCGCGCGAGGACGTCTCGACCCAGGTGGTCGCGCGTGACCGTCACGCAGAGCTGCTGCAGGCGATCGCGTTGGCAGGCGCCGGCCTGGAGCGGCTCGCGACCGAGATCCGCCACCTGCAGCGCACGGAGGTGCGCGAGGCCCAAGAGCCGTTCAGGGCCGGCCAGAAGGGCAGCTCGGCGATGCCGCACAAGCGCAACCCGATCAAGAGCGAGCAGCTCTCGGGGCTGGCGCGCGTGCTGCGCGGCAACGCCCAGGCGGCTGTGGAGAACGTGGCGCTGTGGCACGAGCGCGACATCTCCCATTCCTCGGTCGAGCGGATCGTCCTGCCCGACTCCACGATCCTGATCGACCACATGCAGCAGGTCGCCACCGCGCTCGTGCAGGGTCTGGTCGTCAACGAGGAGCGGATGCTTGCCAACCTGGAGCTGACCCACGGCGCGCTGTTCTCCCAGCGGGTTCTGCTCGCGCTGGTGGAGGGAGACCCGGAGCGCGGCCGCGCTCCGATGGTGCGCAACGACGCCTACCGGATCGCCCAGGAGCTGGCGCAGCGCGCCTGGGACGAGGGCACACAACTGCGCGAGCTGCTTGCCGCCGACGAGCGCGCCGCCGGGCTCGACCTCGACGCGATCTTCGACTACGCCCACTACACGCGCTACGCAGCCGAGGTCGTCACCCGCCTCGACGAGATCGCCTGAGGCTGCCGCCCCCGCCGTTGGTAGCATCGCGCCACGTGACCGCCCTCGCCGACCTGCCCCTCATCGCCAGCGGGAAGGTGCGCGAGATGTATCGCCTGAACGGCCCGGAGGATGAGCGCCTGCTGATGGTGGCGAGCGACAGGATCTCCACCTACGACGCGGTTCATCCGACGCCGATTCCCGACAAGGGCAAGGTGCTGACCGGCCTGTCCGCGTTCTGGTTCGAGCGGACGAGGCAGATCGTCGCCAACCACATGATCTCCGCCACCGACGGCGTTCCCGCGGAGGCGCGCGGGAGGGCGCTGGTGGTGCGCAAGCTGAAGATGCTGCCGGTGGAGTGCGTGGTGCGCGGGTACATCACCGGGTCGGGCTGGAAGGACTACCAGGCGACCGGCAGGGTGTCGGGGATCGAGCTGCCGGCGGGCTTGCGCGAGTCCGAGCAATTGCCCGAGCCGATCTTCACGCCGAGCACGAAGGCGGAGGTGGGCCACGACGAGGCGATCGACTTCGAGCGCGCGGCCGAGCTGGTGGGGGACAGGGGGCTGATGGAACGCGTCAGGGACATCTCGATCGACCTGTACTCCTACGCGGCCTCCCATGCGCGCGAGCGGGGCGTGATCCTGGCCGACACGAAGTTCGAGCTGGGCCTCGACGAGGACGGCGAGCTGGTCGTGGGCGACGAGGTGCTGACGCCGGACTCCTCGCGCTACTGGCCGGCCGACGGATACGAGGTGGGCAAGGGCCAGCCGAGCTTCGACAAGCAGTACGTGCGCGACTGGGCGGCGGGCAGCGGCTGGGACAAGAGACCGCCCGCGCCGGCGATCCCCGATGACGTGGTGGCGGGCACGAGGGCGCGCTACGTCGAGGCGTACGAGCTGATCGCGGGCGAGCCGTTCGAGGCATGGCTGGACAGAACCGCGTGAGGGCGCGTGTGCTGATCCGCCCCAAGGCGGGCATCCTCGATCCGCAGGGCGAGGCCGTGCAGCGTGCGCTGCCGGCGCTCGGGTTCGAGGGCGTGGCGAACGTCCACGTGGGGCGGCTGGTGGAGCTGGACGTCGAGGACCCGAGCCAGCTGGAGCCGATGTGCGAGAAGCTGCTCGCGAACCCGCTCGTGGAGGACTACGAGATCGTCCTGCGGGAGGGCGCCCAGGACGCCGACGCCGGTGGCACTCGGCAGGGCCTCGGCATCCGCTACCGGGACATTCAGTGAAGTTCGGTGTCGTTCGCTTTCCCGGCTCATGCGACGAGGTGGACGCGCTGCGGGCCGCGCGCAGGGTGGGCGACGCGGAGCTGCTGTGGCACGGCGAGCGCGACCTGAAGGGCGCCGACGCGATCATCGTGCCGGGGGGGTTCTCCTACGGCGACTACCTGCGGGCCGGCGCGATCGCGAGGTTCTCGCCGGTGATGGAGTCGGTGATCGCGTTCGCCCGCGACGGCGGACTGGTGCTCGGGATCTGCAACGGCTTCCAGGTGTTGTGCGAGGCGAAGCTGCTGCCGGGGGCGCTGCTTCCGAATGCGAACCTGCGCTTCACCTTCAGGCAGGTGGACCTGGACGTGGTGCGGGGCGACACGGCGTTCACGTGCGCGTGTGGATCGGATGGAGGATTGAGTGCCCACCCACCTCACTCAATCCTGAGCATCCCGGCGAAGCACTCGTGGGGCCGTTACTACGCGGACGAGCAGCAGCTCGCGGCCCTGGAGCAGAACGGCCAGGTGGTGCTGCGGTACGCGCTCGGAGAGAACTTCAACGGCTCCCTGAACGACATCGCGGGCGTGCGCAACGAGCGGGGCAACGTGTTCGGCTTGATGCCGCACCCCGAGCATGCGGTGGACGAGCTGACCGGCTCGACCGACGGGCTGTGCATCTTCGCGTCGATGCGCCTGGCGGTCGAGGGCGCGCGTGTCTGAGACGGTCTCGCGCAGTGGGGTTGGCGCTCGTGACTGACAGCGCCACCCTGCCGACGGTCGAGGACGCGCTCGCGCTCGGGCTCACGCGGGCCGAGTATGACTTGATCTGCGAGAAGCAGGGGGGGCCGGGTGGGCGGGCGCCTAATCAATTGGAGCTCGCGATGTACTCGTTGCTGTGGAGCGAGCACTGCGCGTACAAGCACTCGAAGAAGCTGTTGCGGACGCTGCCCACCGAAGGCCCCAAGGTGGTGATGGGCCCGGGTGAGAACGCGGGCGCGGTGGACATCGGCGACGGGCTGGTGTGCGCGTTCAAGGTGGAGTCGCACAACCACCCCAGCGCGGTCGAGCCGTTCCAGGGGGCGGCCACCGGCGTGGGGGGCATCCTCAGAGACATCTTTGCTATCGGGGCCCGACCGATCGCGGTGCTGGACTCGCTGCGCTTCGGCGAGCCTCATCTCAAATCCCAACCTTTCCCCCCGGGGGGGAGAAAGGGGGAGAAAGGGGAAGGGGAGGGTGCCCGCTCGCGCTACCTGCTCGATCGCGCCGTGGCCGGCATCGGCCACTACGGCAACTCGATCGGCGTGCCGACGATCGGCGGGGAGGTGTACTTCGAGGGGCCGTACGAGCAGAACTGCCTCGTGAACGCGATGGCGCTCGGGATAGCGGAGCGCGCGCAGCTCGTGACGAGCGCGGCGGTGGGAATCGGCAACACGGTGGTGCTGTTCGGAGCCTCCACGGGCCGCGACGGCATCGGCGGCGCCTCGGTGCTGGCGTCTGCTGAGTTGGATCTCTCTCATTCTCCTGATCAGAATCCCCCCCTCGGGGGGGATTCGAGTGGGAAGGGGCCGAAAGGCCACAACAGGCGGTCGACCGTCCAGGTGGGGGATCCGTTCGAGGAGAAGAAGCTGATGGAGTGCTCCTTGGAGCTGCTTGGGCGCGGGTTGCTCGTGGCGCTTCAAGACCTCGGCGCTGCGGGGCTGACCTCCTCGGCGTCGGAGATGGCGTCGAAGGGCGAGGTGGGGATCGACGTCGACGTGGCGAACGTGCCGCTGCGCGAGGCGGACATGGAGCCGTTCGAGATCATGGTGAGCGAGTCCCAGGAGCGGATGCTGTGCGTGGTGGAGCCGGCGAACGTGGCGGCGGTGCTCGAGTTGTGCGAGAAGTGGGAGGTGGGGGGCGCGGCGATTGGGACGGTCACCGACACGGGCCGCATGCGCGTGTTCCGCGGCGGCGAGCTGGTCGGGGACATGCCGGTGAGGGCGCTCGTCGATGACTGTCCGCTCTATGACCTTGAGCCGGTTAAGCCGACCAGAAAGCCATACCCGGCGCCGAAGGCGCTCCTCCCCCAAAACCCCCCGAGAGGGGACGCGGTGGGCGCGCGCGACGCGACCGCCGCGCGCGGTTGGACGGGAGGTGAGCTGTTGCTCGCGCTGCTCTCCTCACCGAACATCGCCTCGCGCGGGCCGCTGTTCGAGCAGTACGACGCGATCGTGCAGTCGCGCACGGTGAGGCGCCCCGGGCAGGCGGACGCGGCCGTGCTCGCGATCAGGCCGCTCGGCGAGGCGGGCGTCCCGGCGTTTTCACCGAGCGAGCTGAACCCCCCATCGCGGGGGGCGGGCGGGTCCCGCGATCCAAACGGCCCCGTCCCGGCGATAGCCGTGTCGATCGACTGCAACGGCCGAAGAGTGGCGGCCGACCCCTACACGGGCACGGTGGGAGCGGTGCTGGAGTGCGCGTCGAACCTCGCGTGCGTGGGCGCGAAGCCGCTCGGGACCACCAACAACCTCAACTTCGGCAATCCCGAGAAGGGGCACATCGCGTGGCAGCTCACCGAGGCGGTGCGCGGCCTCGGCGACGCGTGCCGGGCGCTGAACGCGCCGATCGTGGGTGGCAACGTGTCGCTCTATAACGAGAGCCCACCCACCCGGGCGAGCGCCGGCCCGATTTACCCGACGCCGGTGATCGGCATGGTGGGCGAGCTTCCAGACGCGCGTCGCGCGGGTCGTCTCGGGTTCGCGCGCGCCGGCGACGCGGTGGCGGTCGTCGGCCCCTTCGAGCCGTCGCTTGAGGCGAGCGAGCTGGCGAAGCTGTGGGGATGGGAGCTCCCCGACGGACTGCCCCCCATCGATGTGCAGGCGGTGGCGGCCGCCCAGGCGGCAGTCCGCGACGCCGTGAGGGCCGGCTCGGTGACCAGCGCCCACGACATCGCCGAGGGCGGCCTGGCGGTGGCCCTGGCCGAGTGCTGCTTGGCCGGCAACCTCGGGGCGCTCGTCGAGCTTGATGACGATGTCGAGTATCTGTTCGGTGAGTGCTCGGGTGGCTTCGTCGTCAGCGGTGACAGGCAGGCGCTGGAGGTCTTCTCCGGGCAGACGGCAGTCAGGCTGATCGGCGCCGTAGAAGGTCAGTCGTTGCGCATAGGCAGTCAGATAGATATGACGCTGTCTGAGCTCGGTGAAGCGCACGCTGCCCTCGCGGAGCTGTTCGCGTGACTGCTACCGTGAAGCGAGCAATGCCTGTTGGAAGGGCGGCTAGCCCTCGTCCGGAGGACCGCGACGGACCGCGCGACGAGTGCGGTGTGTTTGGCATATATGCGCCGGGGCACGAGGTGTCGCGGCTGTCGTACTTCGCGCTGTACGCGTTGCAGCACCGCGGGCAGGAGTCGGCGGGGATCGCGGCGGCGGACAGGGGCGGGAACATCATGACGCGCCGCGAGCTGGGGCTCGTGAGCCAGGTGTTCAGCGAGAACGACCTGCGCACGCTCCAGGGGGAGCTGGCGATCGGGCACGTGCGCTACTCGACGACCGGCTCGAACGCGTGGGAGAACTCGCAGCCGGTGCAGCGCTCAGAGGGCACCAACGGGTCGAGCCGCGAGCTGGCGCTCGCCCACAACGGCAACCTCATCAACGCGGTCGAGCTGCACGACGAGCTGTCAGAGCGCGGCGTCACGTTCAGCTCGACGTCGGACTCGGAGATCGTGGCGGCGCTGCTCGCCACCCATCCGGCGGAGCGGATCGAGGACGCGATCGCCGACGTGCTGCCGCGCCTGAACGGGGCGTTCTCGATCGTCGTGATGACCAAGGATCGCGTGGTGGCGTTCCGCGATCCCCACGGCCTGCGCCCGCTTTCGATTGGCGTGATCGCGGGGGCCGATGGCGGCCCGGCGCGCTATTGCGTGGCGTCGGAGTCGTGCGCGTTCGACATCATCGGGGCGACGCTGCTGCGCGACGTGGAGCCGGGCGAGATCGTGACGCTCGGCGAGCGGGGCCTGGAGAGCCGTCGCGTGCTGCCGGACGCGCGCAAGGCGTTCTGCGTGTTCGAGTACATCTACTTCGCGCGGCCCGACTCGCGCATGAACGGCCAGGTCTTGCAGGTGGCGCGCGGGCGCATGGGCGAGATCCTTGCGCGCGAGGCGCCGGCCGACGCCGACCTCGTGATCCCCGTGCCCGACTCGGGCAATCCGGCGGCCCGTGGGTATGCGCGCGCGAGCGGGCTGCCGCAGGACGACGGCTTCGTCAAGAACCGCTATGTGGCGCGCACGTTCATCCAGCCCGGCCAGGAGCTGCGCAAGCACGGGCTGCGGCTGAAGTTCAACCCGCTGCC
>PLYX01000052.1 GCA_003151895.1 Solirubrobacterales bacterium | reverse complement strand
TCGGCGGCGGCACAACCAGCGGCTCAAGCAGCAGCAGCAGCGGCTCATCGGCGCTGTTCGGCTCTGGCTAGAGCAATACGACAACTCTCAAACAAGGAACGATAGATGCCCACCCACACGCCTCGCGCTCATCAACCAACAAGCCGTCACACCCGGCCGGTCCTCGCCCTGCTGGTCCTTGGCGCCTGCCTGATGCTGGCGGCGTGCGGAAGCTCCTCCGGCAGCGGCGGTAGCACCAACTCCGCGAACAGCAAATCGGCGACAACCTCGAGCAACCCCCCTGGGGCCGGCTCTGCCAGGTCGACGACGCTGCGCGAATGCCTGCAAAAGCAGGGCATCACGCTTCCCTCCGCGCCAGCCGGCGGCAACCCGCAGTCATCCGGCTCGGCACCCCCAACCGGCACCGCAGGCCAGCCTCCGAGCGGCGGATTCAAACTACCGAAGGGCGAGAGCGCCGCGCAGCTGCAAGCCGCGCTGAAGAAGTGCGGTGGCGGCAACTTCCCGGCCGGCGGAGCCGCGCGGTTCCGCGGTGCGGGCTCGAGCAAGGCGCTCGCGAAGTTCTCGGCGTGCATGCGTGAAAACGGCGTGAATCTGCCGGCCCCGAACACCTCGGGCAAAGGCCCCGTGTTCGACACCAAGGGCATCAATACGAGCAGCGCGGCCTTCAAGAGCGCCGAGAGCAAGTGCCGCAGCGACCTCGGCGCAGCCGCCGGGGGCGGTGGGCCGCCGAGCGGCGAAGCTCCTGCCGGCGGCGCTCCGCCCACGGGCGAAGAAGGCTAGTCCGAGATGACGGAAGTGCCGGTATGGCGAGCGTGATCACCGCTCGCAAGCGGATCCTGCGTGCAGTGCTCTCCGCTCTCGCCGCCGGCATGACCGGCTCCGCGCTCGCCGTGAACACCACGGCGAGCGCCGCCGACTCGGCTACGACCCCGACGACGACGTCCACCTCAGCCGAACCCGGTCCGGAAGCGAGCAGTGGCGATTCGTCGTCGACGAGCTCCACCTCGACCACGGAAGCGACGACGACCACACCGACCACGACCACGACCACGATGGCAACAGCCCCGCCCGCCAGCAGTCCCGCCGCGCCTGATGTCGAAGGGGCGCCCACGGTAGTGCGCCAGCGAGAACAGCAGAAGACCGCCGGCATGGGCGAACCGAGCACGAGCGCCAGTCCGAACACCAGCAAGAAGCCCAGCAAGAAGACGACGACCACGGTGAGCAAGACCCCATCCAGCGCCAAGAAGTCTGCAGCTGAAAACAAGGTTGCCCGCACCCCTGAATCGGTAGCCGAGGAAGGGGTGCTCGCCGCGGCGCTGGACTCCTCGGCAGCCTCTGCGCAGGCGCTCGACTTCTACCGGATCCCTCTGTTCCTGCTGCCGGTCTACAAGGCCGCCGCCGTCCAGTACGGCGTCCCGTGGCAGGTGCTGGCGGCGATCAACGAAGTCGAGACCGACTACGGCAACGACCTGTCGGTCTCCACGGCGGGCGCGGTTGGATGGATGCAGTTCATGCCCAGCACATGGCTGCAATACGGCGTGGACGCCCTCGACGCCGGCGACGCCGACCCGTACAACCCCGTGGATGCGATCTTCGCCGCGGCGCGGTACCTGCGAGCCGCCGGCGCCCGGACCGATCTACGTGCGGCGATCCTTGCATACAACCACTCCGAGGAATACGCCAGCTCGGTCCTGCTCCGGGCCAAGCTGATCTCCGCCTACCCCAAGACCGTGATCTCGACCTTGACTGGGCTGATCGACGCTCGCCTACCCGTGACCGGCAAACGGCTCGTGTGGAGCACGCCGGTCAAAGCGGCCTCCTCGACTTCGAGTGCGACCGCGGGCGCGAGCGCGATTCCGAGCAAGGCCTCGAGCGCCGGCACCCCTGGCTCAACGGCGCCGTCGCCGACCGCCGCCGCGGCGGCCGGCACATCAGGCCCCGCCGCCTCCCCGAAGTCGCTCGACCTCGACGAGTTGACCACCGCTCCGAACGCATCGGTCGTAGCCGTCGAGGATGGACGCATCGTGAAGATCGGCGACTCGCACCGACTCGGAAAGTATCTGGTGCTGCGTGACGTGTACGGCGACGTATTCACGTACGCCGGACTCGGCAGCATTGCCCACAGCTACTCGTCGGAGAACTCCGTGAGCACGCCGACGAAGTCCCCCGTGGTGGAAGCGGCCAGCACCCGAGCGCCCACGCCCACCCAGCCAGCGAGCGCAGGAACCCAGTCGCCGGCGACGCAACATGCCGAGACATCGCTGCAGAGCAGCCTTCTCTCCTCTGACCTCGGGCAACTGTCATTGTCTTTGCTTCCGAAAGAACAGACACTCGCCGGGACGCGCAACCCCGCCGTGGTCGCACATACGTCCAGGAAGGCACAGCAGAGCACCACAGGTCAGAAAGTGTCATTGCGGCGCGGATCGGTCGTGGCGAGCGGCACCGTGCTCGGTTATGTCGGCGTGCCCAGCGGCGACCGCGATGGTCACCTGCGCTTTGCTATCCAGCCCGCGGGCGACACGAGCACGATCGACCCAGGCCCGGTGCTGGCCAACTGGAAGCAACTGCAAACGGCACTGCAACCGCAGGGAGCCAAGGCAACAAACGCCCTGCTCGGGGCAACCACGAGCGATCTCTTTTTGATGTCCAAGCACCAGCTCGAGAGCACCGTGCTCGCGGACCCCGATGTCACGATGACCGCCTGCGACCGCCGGGAAGTAGCGGCCGGCAGGGTCGACAAGCGCGTGCTCGCGGTGCTCGCCTTCCTCTCGCGCAGCGGCTTGGCCCCGACCGTGAGCGCCCTGCGTTGCGGGCAGGATCAGTACACGGTGTCCGGCGCTCTCTCAGCTCAATACCAGGGTGATGCCGTGGACATCGCGGCGATCAACGGCATTGCGATCGCGCACCACCAAGGAGCCGGCACGATCACCGATCTGACGATCCGTGCGCTGCTGACGCTGCCGAGCGAATTCGTGCCCCACGAAATCGTCAGCCT
>PLYX01000280.1 GCA_003151895.1 Solirubrobacterales bacterium | reverse complement strand
GGCGCAGTTCGGCGACTTCGTCAACTCGGCGCAGGTGATCGTCGACCAGTTCATCGCCTCGGGCCTTGCCAAGTGGGGCCAAACCTCACGCCTGACGCTGCTGCTCCCGCACGGCTACGAGGGCTCGGGACCCGAGCACTCCTCGGCGCGGTTGGAGCGCTTCCTGGCGCTCGCCGCGGAGGGGAACATGCGCGTCGCGAACCTCACGACGCCCGCGCAGTACTTCCACCTGCTGCGCCGCCAGGCCCTGATCGCCAAGCAGCGCCCGCTCGTGATCATGACCCCGAAGTCGCTGCTGCGCTTGGCGCAGGCGACCAACACGGTGGCGGATCTGGCCGAGAGCTCGCGCTTCGAGCCGGTGCTCGCGGAGCCCGGCGTCGTCGAGCAGTCGGTGACGCGCCTGGTGCTGTGCACAGGCAAGATCTACTACGACCTGGTCGGTCACTCAGAGCGCCAGGGCAACGGCCGGGTCGCAGTCGGTCGGGTTGAGCTCCTATATCCGTTCCCCGAGCAGAACATCAAGGATCTGATGGGCCGCTACCCGAAGCTCGAAGAGGTGGTGTGGGTGCAGGAGGAGCCGCGCAACATGGGCGCCAGGGCGCATATGTTCCCGCGCCTCATGCAGATCATGCCGGAGGAGATCCACTTCGGCTTCATCGGGCGCCCCGAGCGGGCGAGCCCGGGCGAGGGCTATCCGGCGGCGCACATCACCGAGCAGAGCCGCATAGTGAGGACCGCGCTCGACCTTGGCATGCCGGTGTCGAAGTACCCGAAAAAGACCCCGGGAGAGCGCTAGATGCTGTGGCGACGATTCATGATGATCTGGCGCCAGCGCCGCCGCAAGCGGCGCATGCGCGGCTGAGAGCCTGCGTCTACCTGCCCCGCCAGACGGGGGGCCGCTTCTCGGCGAACGCGGTGGCGCCCTCGCGGGCGTCCTCGGAGGTGTACACCGATTCCGAAATGGTGTTCTGCGCCTTCCACATCTCCTCGCTCGACCAGTCCCACTGCTCCTGCAGGATGCGCTTGGAAGCGACGAGCGAGAGCGGCGCGTTCACGGCGATCTCCTCGGCAAGGCCCAGCGCGACCTCGACGGCGGTGCCCGGCTCAGCCAGGCGGTTGACCAGCCCCAGCTCGGCGGCGCGCTCGGAGGTGATGGGATCGCCGGTGAGCGCCAGCTCCATGGCCACGTGGTAGGGGATGCGCCGCGGAAGGCGCAGCAGCGCGCCACCGGCGGCCACGAGCGAGCGCTTGACCTCCGGGATGCCGAGCTTCGCGCCGCGAGCGGCGACGATCAGGTCGCACGCGAGCGCCACCTCCAGGCCGCCCGCCACCGCGAAGCCCTCGACGGCGGCGATCAGCGGCTTGACGGATCCGCGCATCACGATCCCAGCGAAGCCCCTGTCCCCCACCCAGGGACGCTCGCCGCTGACGAACGCCTTCAGGTCCATCCCGGCACAGAAGCCCTTGCCGGCGCCGGTAAGCACCCCGACACTCAGCGAGTCCTCGCCGTCGAGCTCGTCCAGCGCGGCGGCGATGCCCTGCGCGAGCGCCAGGTTGATGGCGTTGCGCGCATCGGGACGGTTGAGCGTGATCAGCAGCACGCCGTCGCGGCGCTCGGTGAGCACGGGTGACTCCTGGGCAGCCTCGGTGTCGCTCATCGGTTGAAGAGTACCCGGCCGGGCGTACCGAACGCGGTACCCGCTGAGCCGGATCTACCGCTCGTCGTCGTGGGACTTCAAGTCGATCGACTCACGGAACTCGCGCATGCCCTTGCCGAGCGCGCGGGCCAATTCAGGAAGGCGCTTGGGGCCGAGCACCATCAGGGCGACGGCGCCGAGGAACAGCAGGTGGACAGGGCTCTCGATTCCCACTGCAGATCAGGCTAGCGCGCGGTCCCGCCGCCGGGGGCGACCTGAAGGTTCTTTTGGGGGCTGAGCCGGCCGGCGCGACGGGACGCGATGCCGGTGGGAGCTGAATGTCGGTGCGCGCCCGCAAGAGCGCCGGTCATGGCGAGCGCGAGCCTCACCGCCGACCCGGCTCGTACCCTGTGGCGCGTGGCGCAGGAGTCATCGTCCCAACCCGGTCGTCCCTACCCGCCGCCGCCCGCGCCGGAGCCATTCTGGCCGGCACAGGCCACCATCCTCGCGGCAATCGGCTTGCAGGTCGCGCTGCCCGCGCGGCTCACAGCCGGCCCTTCGTGGCTGATCCCAACGCTCGAGGGCGCCCTGCTCGTGGGCATGTTCCTGGCCACGCCCAAGCAGCTCGAGCACGAGCACCCGCGACGCAGACGCGTAGCTCTCGGGCTGACTGCGTTCGTGACCGCCGCCAACATTTACTCGCTCGGCGCGCTCACTCACTACTTGTTGCACAGCAAAATCTCCAGCGGCGAGGGCCGCCTGCTGATCGTCGCGGGCACGCTCATCTGGCTGACCAACTTCTTGATCTTTGGGCTGTGGTACTGGGAGATGGATCGCGGCGGCCCCGGCAAGCGCGCGGCAGGATACGACGGACCACCAGACTTCCTGTTCCCCCAGATGAGCGACGACCGCATCGAGCCGAAGGAGTGGCGGCCGAAGTTCATCGACTACCTGTATGTGTCGCTCACCAACGCCACGGCGTTCTCCCCCACCGACACGATGCCGCTGAGCGCCGCCGCGAAGGGAACGATGGGCATCCAGGCGCTCGTCTCGCTCGTGACCATCGGCCTGATTGTCTCGCGCGCCGTGAACATCTTGGCCTGATCGGCAGCCATCCTCGCCGCGTAACTCGCGAGGCGCCCGAGGGTCCGATTTGCTCGGCAGCCGCATCTTCCGGCATCCTGAGCCGGCGCTGCGCCCTCCCATCCCCGCCGCGGCCTATCGTCCATAGATCATGGACACCTTCCTCCACGCGTCGCTCGACCAGGGCGAGGCGGTGCTTCGCTTCCCCTACGACGACGGCCTGCGCCGGCTGTTGCGTGCGATCCCGGGCCGCCGCTGGGACCCGGCGCAGCGAGCCTGGATCGTGCCGCTGGACCCTGAGCGCGCCGAGGCGGTGGCGCTGCTGCTCGCGAGCCTGCCTCACCCACCGCTCGTCAGCGAGTCGCTCGCGCGCGCGCTCGATCGTCGTCGCGCGCTGCGCAGCCACGACGAGTGCGTGCTCGACGTGGCGCGGCCCGACGAGAGCTGGTGGCTGACGTTCGCCACCGACCGCGCTCCCGACGTCGTGGCGGCGCTGCTGGAGCATCCGGACGCTTACCAGCACCCCACGATCGGCCGCGGGCTGATCCCGCTCGACGAGCACGCGGCGCGGCTCGTGGACACGCTGCCCGCGAGTGCGGGAAGGCTGCGCCTGAGCGAAGACGCGGCCCACGCATTGACCGAGATCACCCAGGGTCCGGGCGCCGACGGCAGCGTCCGGCCTGGCGCCGGGAGCGGCGCCAGGAGCGGCGCCATGGCCTATGACGTGGAGCTGCGCCGCGACCGTCGCAAGGAGCACTGGCTGCTGATCGCCGCCGAGCACGCGCCGCTCGCCAGGGTGCTGGCGGGCAGGGCCGGTCTGCGCGCGCTGGAGGGCCCCGAGGGGACGTTCGCGCTGGCCGCCGTGGAGCGCGATGGCCACCTGATCGCGGAGCTGCTCGACCAGCTCGAGATGGCGGGCATCGACCCGCGCGCGCAGAGTTGGCTCGCCAAGGCGACCACCTGGTACGGCACGATCGACGTGGCGGGACCGCCCGAGGAGCCCGTGTTCCTGCTGCTCGGCGACCCCACACGACTGCCACCCGATCTGCGTGAGCGGGCCGTGGGCGCCACCGGCGGGGCCACGGTGCCGCTGACGCTCGACTCGTGGCGCTCGATCGAGAGCCTGCGCAGCTTTACGAGCGCGGCCGCGCGGCGCTGCATCGCCGCCCTGAAGGAGGGCCGCCCCGCCCCCCCGGCGGTGCTCGAGCTGTCGGCCGTGCACGAAGATCCCACGTTCGTGCTCGCCCCAGGCCACGACGTGGCGCAGCTCGACGCGTTCGGAGCGCTCCCGGGCGCAACACCCGGGCAGGTGTCTCGCCGCGGCGGGGCCGCGATGGGCGCGCGTGGGCGCGCATATGTCCATGCCAATGCCCATGGAGCCGGACAGGCCGGCGATCGCGGAGGGGCCGGCGACCACCGGCGGCTACCCGCGATCCGCGCGGACCCCTTCTGCGTGGAGGAACTCGACCGCTTCCTCGCCGAGCGAGACGTCTGGATCGAGCCGGAGGCGCTTGTGGTGCTGCAGGAGATCCGCGAGCAGCACGCGCACGCGGCAGGCCTCGTGGCGCTGTCGTCCGCTACAGACGCGCCGCTCGACGTGCCCGGCCTCGGTGGGGAGCTCAAGCCGTTCCAGCGCGCCGGGGTCACCTACCTGCTGGCCCAGCGCCGGGCGTTCCTCGCCGACGAGCAGGGTCTCGGCAAGACGATCGAGGCGCTCGCGACGTTGGAGGCGGACGGCGCCTACCCGGCGGTGGTGGTGTGCCCCGCGAGCCTCAAGCTCAACTGGATGAGGGAGCTGGAGCGCTGGCTGCCGGGTCGCAGCACACAGACACTCACCGGTATGGGAAGCGGCGGCTCGGGCGGCTCGATCCCACCCGCGGACATCACCGTCGTCAACTACGACATCCTTGCCGCGCGAGCGCCGGCGCTCGCGGCGATGGCTCCCAGAGCGCTCGTGCTCGACGAGTCCCACTACTGCAAGAACGCGGCCGCCAAGCGCACCCAGGCGGTCGGGCGCCTGGCGTCGAGCGTGCCAAGCGACGGCCTCGTGCTCGCGCTCACCGGCACCCCCGTGATGAACCGCCCGCCCGAGCTGATCTCCCAGCTGCGCATCCTCGGACGCCTCGCCGACTTCGGCTCGGGCGCCCAGTTCGGGCAGCGCTTTCGCGGGCCGGATGCCCATGTGCGCCTGCACTGGCACCTGCGCTCGCGCTGCTTCGTGCGACGACTGAAGGCCGACGTGCTCCCCCAGCTTCCACCCAAGACACGCACCGTGGTGCCGGTCGAACTCGACAACGAAGCCGAGTACCGGCTCGCCGAGCACGACGTGATCGCGTGGCTGCGCAGCCGCCCGCTCGACCTGAGCGAACTGGACGCCAAGGTCGCCGCCGCGCTGCGCGCCGAGCGGCTTGTGCGCCTGAACGCATTGAAGCTGCTTGCGGCCCGCGGCAAGCTGCACGCCGCGCTGGCCTGGATCCACGACTTCTGCTCGTCCGGGGAGCGGCTCGTCGTGTTCGCCCGCCACCGCGAGATCCAGCGCGCCGTGGTCGACCGCTTCCCGCATGCGCTTCACATCCTCGGCGAAGACACCCACGCCGCCAGGGACGCCTCGCTGCACGCCTTTCAGGCCGCGGGCGACTCGGGCAACCAGCTGATCGTCTGCTCGATCGAGGTGGCCGGCCAGGGACTGACGCTCACCCAGGCCTCCAACGTCGCCTTCCTGGAGCTCGACTGGACGCCCGCCAAGCACGACCAGGCGGAGGACCGCCTTCACCGCATCGGTCAGCGGGACGCCGTCAACGCCTGGTACCTGCTCGCCGCCGGCACGATCGACGAGACGATGGCCACGCTGCTGGAGCGCAAGCGCGCCATCATCGGCGCCGTCACCGACGGCCGCGAGGAAAGCGACGAGGGTATCGTGGACGCGCTCGCCCGCGAGCTGGCCGGCGAGCCCTACCGCCACCTGCGCGCAGTGGCCTGAGCACGCGCGCGCTTACGCGGTCTGCGTCATGCGCGGCTCGAGTGCGAGCGCCTGCGCCACCAGGTCGTGGACCTCGCCGTTCGCCCCCAGCTTGAGCGCCCGCTCCAGCGCCTGCAGGGCGCCCTCGCGATCGAGCAGGCCCAGCCTCAGGCGGCCCAGGCGCTCCCACGCGCCAGGATCGGTCGGCCCGCGCTGTGCGGCGCGCGACGCCGCCTCCTCGGCGAGGTCGATCGCCCCGATGTCCTCATAGATGCGGGCCGCAAAGCGGTGCGCCGCCGGACGGTCGCCGTCCGCCCGCGCCCAGTCGCGCGCCGAGCGGGCCGCCGCCTCCAGGTTGCCCGCCTGCCAGAACGCCAGCGTCATCAGCCGCAGCACCCCCACGTTCTTCGGTTCGGCTTCGCGCGCATACACCAGCCGCTGGGCCGCGAGCACGTACTCGCCTTCAGCCATAGCCCGCTGCGCCGCCGTCATGAAGCGCTCCACGCGCTCCTCGGCGGGATCGGGCTTCGAGAAGTCCACGAACTTCATGCTCCCCGCCGGCACGGTCCTCACACCGTGGCTGAACTTCACGCGCGCCCACTGCTGCACATCCTCGTCCTCGACACTGTCGCCGGTGAAGTAGATCCCTTCGACCGTCCCCACCCCCCACTCGGGGTAGGTGGTGCAGCGCGCGTAGCGGTGCACCACCGAGTGATCGGGCACCCTGCTGCCGAACGGATCGTTGCGCGCGCGATCGGCAGCGTGCTCGCGCGCACGCTGCTCGGCTTCATACGCGCGCCTGCCGGCCTCTTCGCGTGCCTTGCGGGCCGCCGCGGCGCTTACCTTCACGGCATTTCGCGACACCTTGCCGCCCCTGGAGGTTTCCGCGAGGCGCTCGAGATGGTCGGCCGCCTCGTTGATCGCCTTCAGGTGGCGCTCGTGCTCGAACTGCTTGCCCGCCGGCGCGATGTCCGGGTGCCAGCGCTTGGCCATCCGTCGACGCGCGAGCTGCACGTCGCGCTTGTCGAACGGCGACTCGATCTCCAGGAGGAGCATCTGCTGTTCGATGTCGAGGATAACCCCAGGCATGACCCCAATACGTTACCGACCCCCTATCCTGCCGGGGAATGTCCTCCCAGTACATATTCACGATGCACCGCCTGTCGAAGCTGCACCCGCCTGACAAGACGGTGCTCAACGACATCACGCTCGCCTTCTATCCGGGCGCGAAGATCGGCGTGCTCGGCTACAACGGGGCCGGGAAGTCCACGCTGCTGCGGATCATGGCCGGGGTGGACGAGGACTACCGCGGCGAGGCGATGCTCGCGCCCGGCGCCACCGTCGGGATGCTCGAGCAGGAGCCGCACCTCGACGAGTCAAAGGACGTGAAGGGCAACGTCGAAGAGGCGGTCGCCCCCACGCGCGCGCTGCTCGACCGCTTCAACGAGCTCGCCGCCGACTACTCCGATGACACCGCCGAGGAGTTCGGCCGAGTCCAGGCCCGTATCGAAGCCGCCGATGCCTGGAACCTCGACACGCAGCTGGAGTACGCGATGGACGCGCTGCGCCTGCCCCCGTCCGACGCAGAGGTCACCACGCTCTCCGGCGGCGAGCGCCGCCGCGTGGCGCTCTGCCGGCTCTTGCTCAGCGCGCCGGACCTGCTCTTGCTCGATGAGCCCACCAACCACCTCGACGCCGAGTCGGTGGACTGGCTCGAGCGCCACCTCTCCGACTACAAGGGCGCCATCGTGGCGGTCACCCACGACCGCTACTTCCNNCGCTACTTCCTCGACAACGTCGCCGGCTGGATCCTCGAGCTCGACCGCGGCAAGGGCATCCCCTACGAGGGCAACTACTCCAGCTGGCTCGAGCAGAAGCAGAAGCGACTCGCCCAAGAAGAGCGCAGCGAAAAGGGCCGCGAGCGCACGATCGCCGCCGAGCTGGAGTGGGTGCGCACCAACCCCAAGGGCCGGCGCACCAAGTCAAAGGCGCGACTCGCCCGCTACGAGGAGCTGGTCGCCGAGGAGCGCAACGTCAAGCTCGA
>PLYX01000168.1 GCA_003151895.1 Solirubrobacterales bacterium | reverse complement strand
TCACGGCGGCGCTTGAGGCATAGCCGGGCGGCGGAGCTACGCGCTCTGAGCCCTCAACTCGCCCACGGAACGTGCACAAGCGCCCAGGAAAGCCAGCAACGACCGGAGGGCTAAGTGATGAGGGTTCCTGTCCGTTTCAAGCTGGCGCTGTCCACCGTCCTTGTCCTGACGTTGACGTCCATCTCGGCCGCGCCGGCCTTCGCGGTCACCCCCGGCGCCGGGTGGGAGCTGACCGCACGGACCTTCCCCAGCAATCTAGTGCGCGGCGGCGGAGGGACGATTGAGATCGCGCCCCTGAACGTGGGAGCCGCTCCGAGCAAAGGCCCGGTCACGGTCACCGACACGCTGCCGGCCGGTGTGACCGCCACGGATGCCGGCGAGCTCAAAGCGTTCCGTGGTGAACCGGGCGAAGGTCTTGAAAACGGGAGCGCTTTGATCGGTCACTCGCGATGGGCCTGCACGGGCAACGGGCCCGGCTTGGCGGGCGCCACGGTCGTCACCTGCACCAACACCGTGGCCATGCCCGAACTTGCCGGCGGCAGCGGAGATCCCAACTGGGAAGGGCCCAATTTCGACCAGCTGATCGGGATCGCAATCGAAGTCAACAAAGGAGCGACGGAAGGGACGAAAGACGGTTCAGAAGGCAACCATGTGGCGATCGCGGGTGGTGGCGCGCCGACCTCAGCGAGCACGACCGACCCCGTCACGATTGGCGCAACCCCTAGCGGCTTCCGGTTCGTCGGCTTCGACGGCTGGGCCAGCAACGCCGACGGAACGCTCGACACACAGGCGGGCTCACATCCCTATGAGCTGACCGTCAGCTTCGATCTCGCCACCTACTTCGACGAACCAGGGGGTGGGTTTTGGGGGCCTCAAGGTGGGGCGCCGAAGGACATCGAAGTCAACGTGCCTCCGGGCCTCATCGGTGACCCCAACGCTGTACCCACGTGCACGCGCCAAGAGCTAGACGCGAACAAGTGCCCGGAGACAAGTCAGGTCGGAATTCTGACGGCGGTGGCGGTTGGTGGCGCGCCCATCCACTCCCGACTGTACAACATGGTTCCCCCGGCTGGGGTCCCGGCGGAGATTGGCTATAGGCCTGGAGAAGGCATCGAGGGCCGCGTCGACTTCGCCGTCCGCACCGGCAGCGACTACGGGTTGACCGGGCATTCCGACAACACCCCCGAAAGAGACGTCATCGGCAGCATTTTCACAATTTGGGGTGTGCCCGGTGACCATAGCCATGACCCCTGGCGCACCGACCGCTCTGGCGGCTGCACAAAAGGGGAAGTCGAAAATCCACAAGAACCCTCGAACTGTAAGCCTGTCAGCGTGGGGGAACGACCGTACCTCACGTTGCCGACCGCGTGCGCCGGCCCACAGACATTCACGATCCGTGCCGACACTTGGTTCAGCAAGAGCACCGAAGCCAAAGCGGTGTTCGCGACCCATGACAGCAACGGCAACGAAACCGGCTTCACGGGGTGCGAACGCTTGGGCTTCGGGTCGTCGATCACGACCGAGCCCGACACTTTCAACGCGGATACACCGGCGGGATTGACCGTCGAAGTAAAGCCGCCGGCCGGTGGGCTTACGGACCCCAACGGCGTCGGAACCTCCGATATTCAGAACACGACGGTCACGCTCCCCGACGGTCTCGTGATCAACCCCGGCCAGGCAGCGGGGCTTCAGGCGTGCCAGCCCTCACAGGATGGACTCACCACGGAAGCCGAAAAAGCCGAAAGTAAGGAAGACAACGGTCCGTCGTCGTGCCCTTTGCAGTCGAAAGTCGGGACCGTCGAAATCGAAACGCCGCTGTTGAAAGACAAGCTGGAAGGCAGCGTCTTCGTGCTGCAGTCGAACCCGCCGGAACTGAAGCTGCTCGTTGCGGCGTCGGGCGACGGCGTTAGCCTCAAGCTCGTGGGCACCGTGCATCTCAACGAACAGACGGGCCAGCTCACCACCAAATTCGAAGGCACCCCCGAGCTCCCGTTCACGGATTTCAAGCTGTCATTCAGCGGCGGCGCGCAAGCCGCCCTCGACACCCCGACACAGTGCGGCACCTACACGACAAACGCAGATTTCAACCCGTGGAGCAGCCCGTTCATCTCGGATTTCGTGACGACCGCGAGCTTTGGCATCGAGGCTGGCCCCGGCGGCGGCTCGTGCCCGTCCTCGCCGCTGCCGTTCAGCCCGTCGATGATCGCCGGCTCCACCACCGACCAGGCCGGCGCCTTCACAAACTTCTCCCTGTTGCTGCAGCGCGGAGACGGCCAGCAGCGCATCGAAAAGCTTCAGTTCAAGGAGCCGGCCGGTGCGGCGGGCATGATCAGCCAGGTTCCCCTCTGCCCCGAACCGCAGGCTGCACAGGGCGCCTGCTCCGCGGCCTCACATATCGGCCATGCGGTCGTGACGTCGGGCCCGGGGCCGTATCCGCTGGTGCTGCCGCAGCCCGGAGCGCCTGAGCTCCCGATCTTCCTGACCGGCCCATACAAGGGCGCGCCGTTCGGCCTGTCGATCGTGACGCCGGTGATCGCGGGCCCGTTCAACCTCGGGACGATCATCACCCGCGCGAAGATCGAGGTGGATCCGTTGACGGCGCAGATCACGATCACGACTGACCCGCTCCCGCAGATCGTCGACGGTGTCCCCACGGACCTGCGTTCGATCAACAGCATCATCGACCGCCCGGGGTTCCTCTTCAACCCCACAAACTGCACCCCCGCTGAATTCACCGGCACCGCCTGGAGTACCCCGCCCCCGGGCGCCGCCGGCCCCGGCGCAACGGCGGCGATCTCCAGCCACTTCGGAGTGGGCAGCTGCCGCGAACTGGCGTTCAAACCGCAGTTCAAGGTCTCCACGTCGGGCAAGACATCCCGCAAGAACGGCGCGAGCCTCGACGTGAAGCTCGCCTACCCCAAAGCACCGTTCGGCTCGCAGGCGAACATCGCCTCGGTCAAGGTCAAGCTGCCAAAGCAGTTGCCCTCGCGCCTGACGACGTTGCAGAAGGCGTGTACGGACAAGGTCTTCAACGCCAACCCGGCCGCCTGTCCGGCGGCTTCGCGGGTGGGGACGGCCATGACGACCACGCCGATCCTGCCCGTGGCGTTGAACGGCCCCGTCTACTTCGTCTCCCACGGCGCCGCCAAGTTCCCCGAACTGATCATCATCCTGCAGGGCTACGGCGTCACCGTGGACCTGCACGGGGAAACGTTCATCTCCAAAGCAGGGATCACCAGCACGACGTTCAAAACCGTCCCCGACGTTCCGGTCGGCAGCTTCGAACTGACATTGCCCGAGGGCAAGTTCTCGGCGCTCGCGGCCAACGGCAACCTCTGCAAGCAGAAGCTCCTGATGCCCACGCGAATCACCGCTCAGAACGGCGCGGTGATAAACCAGAGCACGAAGATCGCCGTGAGCGGCTGCGCCAAGCCGAAGGTAAAGAAGCCGGCCAAGCGCAAGAAGAAATGACATGACGCCTGGACGCGGCGCGCCGCCGAGCACGGTGGCGCCAACAGGTCGTGGCCGTGACCGGGATGGCTCGGGGTACAGGTCCATGACGGAGATCCAGCGCGCCCGCATGCTGGACGCGATGGTGCGGGCTGCGTGCCAGAAGGGCGCGGCGAACGTGACGGTCGCGAACGTGACGCAGGGCGCCGGTGTCTCGCGCCGCACGTTCTACGAGATCTTCGACGGCAGCCGCGATTGTCTGGAGGCCGCCATCGAGGAGGCGCTGGCGCGTGCCCGCGAGCGGGTGCTGCCGGCGTACGAGGCCGCGCCGGACGCCTGGCGCGGCCAGATCAGAGCGGGCCTGGTGGCGCTGCTGGGATTCTTCGACGAGCAGCCCGAGATGGCGCGCCTGTTGATCGTCGAGTGGCTCGCGGCGGGCCCGGAGGGGCTCGAGCGCCGCCGCCAGGTGGTGGAGCGGATCGCAAGCGCGGTGGAGGAGGGCCGTACCCTGACGGGCATACCCAAAGGGCACACTCCCCATCGCGGGGGTGAAGCGAAGAAGAGCGACGGTCCACCACCCCTGACGGCCGAGGGGGTAGTCGGCGCTGTGCTCTCCGTATTGCACGGGCGGCTGGTGCGCTCGCAATCCGGAAGGCTTATCGAGCTCACCAATCCGCTGATGAGCACGATCGTGCTGCCCTACGGGGGAGCGGCGGCCGCCGGCAGGGAGCTCGAGCGACCAGTTCCGGACATGAGCCTCGACGGTAGGAGCAGCCGCGCGCCTGAGGACGTATTGAAGGATCTCGACATGCGCCTCACCTACCGCACGATCCGCGTGCTCGCCGCGGTCGCCACCCATTCAGGGGGCTCCAACCGCGCCATCGCCGACGCCGCCGGCATCGTAGACCAGGGCCAGATCTCAAAGCTCTTGATGCGCCTCGCAAAGCTCGGCCTGCTGGAGAACAACCGCACGGGCGCCGCCACCAAGGGCGAGCCCAACGCGTGGTCGCTGACCGCCAAAGGCGAGCGCCTGGAGCGATCGCTGCGGATTTGAGCGGCTCAACGAGTGCCCGATGCCCTCAAGGCCCAGGCGCGCAGCAACTCGTCGGGGCCGAGCTTTATGTCGAGCTTGGCTTGCGGAGAGAAGCCGCTCCTGGAGACGCCGGCGAGCAGGGTCGCATTGGTGGTGAGCGGCACCCGCGCGCGCACGGCGGCCAGCTCGGCGACATCCTCGCGTGAGAAGGGCGCCGTGTCCCTCCACTTGATCGATCCAACGAACTCGGCGCTCTTTGGACGCAGGTCGTCGTCGTGGCCGACAAGGTCGACCTCGGGATCGTTGGTCCGCGTCCAGTAGGCACTCACGAAGTTGGCGCTGCCGAAGCGCTCGTCGGGGAGCATGCGCTCGATGCAGGAACGCACGATCGGCTCGATCGCGCGCCCGCGGAAGGTGCTCCAGCTCTCCATGATGCGCTGCACGACTAGATCGCCGCGCCGGCGTTCGATCAGCGGCAGGTTGGGACCGATGAAGCGCAGCCAGAAGCGCATGTAGGGGTCTGCGATCGCGTAACGGCTGAGTTTGGCTTCGTGGCGGCCGGCGAATGGCGTCTGACGGTTGACGATCCGCTTCTCGGCGAGCGTCTTGAGTGCGGCGCTGAGGCTTGTTCGCCCCACACCCGAGCGCCCCAGGATCTTGGTGAACTCGGTCTCGCCCGCGCCGATCGCGGTCATGACCGCACGGGGCGCGGACTGGGCAGGCAGCTCGGCGGCGATGACCCGTTCGCCCGTCACGACCAGGGGAGAGGTGGGGTCAGACAGCTCGTGCCCCAGATATCGGCGCATCGTGTCATTGCCATGCCACGTCAGCGCCAACTGCGGGAAGCCGCCCAGCATGCAGTAAGCGTCGAGTGCTGTCACCGGGTCCGCGCCAACCATGCTTGACATCTCGGCCGGGTTGAGCGGCTCGATCACAAAGGGTCGCACCCGTCCGTGCAGAGGGCGGTCGTAGCGTTCGAGCGCCTCCATCATGTGCAGGTCCGAGCCGATCAGCACGAGCAGCATCGGCAGGCGGCTCAGGCGGCGATCCCAGGCGCTCTGCAGCAGCCCTTCGATGCTCGGCTCGTGCTCGGAGAGCCAGGGAAGCTCGTCGATGACCAGACAGACCGGCGTGCCAGTCGGTGACCGCTCGCAGCTCGTTGCGATCATGCGCAGAGCGGCTTCCCAGCTGTCTGGACGCACCCCGGCCGCGAGCTCGCCGGCGATCGGGAGCGTGCTGCGCTCGAGCTCGCTCAGGAATCCCGTGAGCGCCTCCCCTGACGGCTGGTCCTTGGATGCCGCGAAAAAGGCATGAGGAGGACTCTCGCGCAGCAGGAACTCTTCGATCAGAGTCGACTTCCCGACCGCCCGGCGTCCCCGAACGGCGATCGCGCTGCCCCGCCCGGATCGCGCGGCCTGCTGGAGCCAGTCGCGCAACCGGGCCAGCTCGGCCTCGCGGCCGACGAATCCTCGTCTGTTCATAGGGTGACTCTAGCATAAGTTCGTTTAAGTGAACTCCAGTCGAGCGAACTCCAGTCGAGAGGCCTCGCCATCGCCAAGGGTGAGCCCCAACGCCTGGTCACTGACCACCAAGGGCCGGCGTTTGATATATATCGGCGTCCGGTGGTATATACTGAGTGTTGCCATGGCCAAGCACCTTGTGGACATAGACGAGCAGGCTCTGCGGGACGCGCGGGCGCGGCTCGGGGCAGGCACGCTCAAGGAAACGGTCAACCGCGCGCTGCGTCTGGCGGCCGATGACCGCGGCGCGACGGTCAAGAAGCGCTTGGATGCGCTCGCCCGCACCGGTCTTGCGCCGCGCGAGCAGGCATGGCGCTGACCCACCTGGTCGATACGAGTGTCCTCACGCGCCTGGGCGAGCCGGCGATCCGAGAGGCGATCGAGTCAGGGGCGCAGAGGGGGGAGTTCGCCCGAGCGGGCATCAGCGACCTGGAGATCGGCTTCTCAGCGCGCAACGCCGCCGAGTGGGATCGCTTGGCCGACGGGGTGGAGGCGTTTGAGCTGGTGCAGAGCACCGCTGAGCACGTACGTCGCGCAAAGCAGGTGCAGCGGCTGCTCGCCGCAAAGCACCAGCGCGGCCGCAAGGTCCCTGATCTGCTCATCGCCGCCGCGGCCGAGGCTTGCGGTCTCACCATGCTGCACTACGACGCCGACTTCGACATGATCGCCTCCGTCACCGGACAGCCTTGCGAGTGGGTGGTTCCGCCGGGCTCGGTCGACTGACGGTGCGTCAACCTGCGCCAGAGCACCCCGCTCTGGAACTGCGCGAGTCCATGGTGTCAGGTTCCAGGGAGCCTCAAAGGCTTCTCGGCGGCGCGACCCACTCGCTGTTGAAATCCAGTGCGGTGCGGGCCGCGAGGATGTCGTAGTCGCGGTCGTAGTGCAGCACGCCGGCGCCCACCTCATCGGCACAGGCGGCGATCACGATGTCCAGCGGCGCAAGGCGATGGTGGCCGAATTCGAGCAGCAGCATCGCTACTCGTATTTGGGGATGAGGCCGAGGTGCTTGACCTCTTCCGCGGCGACGATGTCGATCGGAATCGATCGAGTGCGAATCATCTCGGCCAGTCGCATGCGCGCCGCGCGAGCCTCCGCGTCGTCGGCGTTCAGCCGGCGGGCCTTCACGCGCGCTCCGAGCGAGACGAGCTCTGCGAAGTCGATCCGCTCGCCGTCGCCGAGCTTGGAGCGCAGCTCGTCAAGCGCCTCCTGCACGGGCGGTGTCTCGGTGATCGTGTGGCGCGGGCGGGTGGTTGGCATCGGTCAAGCGTAGTACCGTGCCGCACCGCTGTCCACTTGGACGGCATCTCACAGCGCAGGCGCCCCGCGGCTCGGCCCGCCCTCAGCGAGCGCCGGCGCCCTGCGGCTCGGCGACCGGTGGGACCTGCCGCTCGTGCGCGTCAAGGGGCGCGTGCGAGGCGATGAAATCCTTGGAGCGTACGAGCGCGAACGCGCACACCGCCCCCACGAACGCGATCGCCGCGGCGATCTGAAGGATGTTCGTGAGCGCCCCCGTGAACGCCACGCGGTAGGTGTGGTGGGCGAGCGTGCCGCGGGCGAGGTCGTGCTGGAAGACGGCGCCGAGCGCGGCGATGCCGGTCGCGATGCCAACCTGGCGGAACGTGTTGTTGGCGCCGGAGGCCATGCCGCTGCGCGCCGGCGGCGCCACGGCGATCGCGGCCGAGGCCAGCGGCGGGTTGACCAGACCGATGCCGGCCCCCTCCAGCACGAACCCGGGGATCAGCGCGGTCCAGCCGGACGTCGCGGTGATGGCCGTCATTGCGAGCAGCCCGGAGCCCACTAGCAGCATCCCGATTCCGAGCAGGAGACGGATCGGCACGCGCACGCTGAGCCTGCCGGCGAGCGGCGCCACGGCGAACGAGAGCAAGGTCGTCGGCAGGAAGCGCAGGCCGGCCTGCAGGGGGGTGTAGCCGAGCACGTCCTGGATGTAGAGGGTCAGGTACAGGAACATCGAGAAAGCGGACGCCGCCATGGTGAACCCCACGATGTTCGCGCCCGCGAACGCCGGCCGGCGGAACAGGGAGAGGTCGAGCATCGGCCTGCTCTGGAGGCGCTCCGCGAGCAGGAACAGCGCGAACAGAACCGTCGCGCCCACGAGCATCGCCACGATTTGCGTCGAGCCCCAGCCCGAGTCGGTGCCGCGCACGAGCGCGAACACGAGCAGGAACAGCGAGCCGGAGAATGTCACGAGGCCAGCCCAGTCCACACGTGTGGCGCCCGGGTCGCTCGACTCGAGCGCCTTCGCGAGGGTCACGATCACGGCGAGGATGCCGATTGGAACGTTGACGAAGAAGATCCACTCCCAGCCGATCCCCGAGGTGATGATCCCGCCCACGAGTGGGCCGACCGCGACGGCCGCGCCGGTGACGGCGCCGAACACGCCGAACGCCACGCCACGGTCGCGCCCGTGGAACGCCTGGGCGATCAGGGCGAGCGAGGTGGCGTACATGAGCGCCCCGCCAACTCCCTGGACTCCACGGGCGAGGTTGAGCATCAGCGCGCTGGAGGACAGTCCGCAGACGGCCGAGGCGCCCGTGA
>PLYX01000057.1:16760-16973 GCA_003151895.1 Solirubrobacterales bacterium | reverse complement strand
GGTGCATCTCCATCACGTGGTTGTGTGCGTCGCGGTTGATCGCGTATCCCTCGTATGGACCGAGGACGCCGGCAACCTCGCTCGACCTCCGGTAGGCGCGGCCCGTCATGAGCGCTGTTATCGCGGCAGCTGTGCCCCGGCCGGCGTCTGAGTCGTAGGGCACGCCATCGGCCATGAGGTAGGCGCCTAGATTGGCGTAGCCGAGCCCGAGCT
>PLYX01000057.1:16626-16749 GCA_003151895.1 Solirubrobacterales bacterium | reverse complement strand
TCAGCGAGGCCAGATTGCAGGCCGAGTCATCGATGCTCAGATACTCACTGCAGGGGTTAGAGGCCGTGATTCGGCCGGTGTTGGGATTGGTGTGCCAGTTGTTGATCGTCGTGTCGTACTGCA
>PLYX01000057.1:0-16584 GCA_003151895.1 Solirubrobacterales bacterium | reverse complement strand
TCTGGTACTGGATCGACTTGAAGCCATCGCCGTCGATCGACATGTCAAAGCCGGCATCGCGCAGCGCGGCGGCCTTGTCCTCCTCCTTGGCCTTGCACCAGATGAACTCGCGAATGTCGGGATGGTCGACGTCGAGCACCACCATCTTCGCCGCCCTGCGCGTCTTGCCGCCGGACTTGATCGTNNCCCACGAGTCGGCGCCGCGCATGAACGACACGGGACCGGAGGCGGTCCCGCCCTTGGCCAGCGGCTCCATCGAGCCGCGGATGTTGGACAGGTTGATGCCCGACCCGGACCCACCACGGAAGATGTTGCCCTCCTTGGTGTTCCACTCAAGGATCGACTCCATCGTGTCCTGGACGCTGAGGATGAAGCAGGCACTGCATTGAGGGCTCTCCTCGAAGCCGACGTNNCGCTCGCGGCCCCAGCCGGCGATCGTGCCGGCGACGCGGCCGATCATCTGCTTGACGGAGCGCTCGCGCTCGGGGTGGCCGATCTGGCCGCGGAAGTACTTCTGGGCGACGATGTTCGTCGCGTTCTGGCTCCAACTCTTGGGAAACTCGACATCGGCCTGCTCGAAGACGATCCGGTCGCCGTGGCCGATGCGCGCGTCGCGCAGCTCCCACTCGACCGTGTCGAAGGGATGCGTGTCCGGGGAGGTGAACAGGCGCTCGACAGCCAGCGCCGCGCCGGCTGCGGTCTCCTGCTGGATTGTGGGGTGCGGGGTTGAATCCATCGTTCTTACCTCCTCTGCGCCGGCACTACGCGACGCCCACTCGACTCTGTTCGGGCCGAGCATCGTCGCGCGCACGTCGGACAGACCGCATGAAACCTCTATTTTAGAGGGCTTTCGAGTGTTTCTCGTGCCTAGCGACCCAGGCGCGCCCAGTCGGTGAACTCCGCCCAGGAGGCCGAGCCGCGGTAGCCGGCCTCGCGCAGCGAGTGCATCAACGAGACAGTCCAGCGCGGTTCCAGGGCGAGCCAACGGCCGAGCACCCACACGATGCAACCGAGGGCGAGCAGCGCGCCGAGCACCGCCAGGGCGAGCGCGCCCGTGGATAGGCGCGTGTTACTCGGGCCGGCCTTGCGGGCTACGCCCACCACGGTGGTGGAGCCTGTTGCCGGCGTCCCGGTTGGGGTGCTCGGCGTGGTCGAGCCCGGGGTGGTGGCTGTCGGAGGTACGGCGGTCGTCGGAGTTGCGACAGGTGGCGGGACCGTGCCCGCTTGGACGCCGCTCGCGGGTGTGGTGGCGGCTGGCGTCGTCGCAGCTGGTGTGGTCGCAGCTGGTGTGGTCGTTGCGGGAGCCGCGGTTGCCGGCGTCGTGGTGGTGCCATGGACGCGGGCCGACGCGGGTATCGAGATCCCCAGGATTCTCTTTTGACTCGTCGTGCCGGCCGGCGCTCCGGCAGGCGAGATCGCCGCGAGCGCCACCGCGGTCCATGCCATCCCGAGTGTGCGACGTGGGATGCGGCTGACGTTGAAGCTCATGGACCTGTCCATGCTAGTCCCCTGACCGTGGAATCAGATCCTCGATCGCCGCGAGCGCCAGCTCGAGCACGCGCTCGGCGGGCTGCTCGGCGTCGATCGGACGGATCCGCCCGGGCTCGGCGCTCGCGAGCTGCTCGTAGGCAGCCGCGATCGTCTCGAAGAAGCGCTCGCTCTCGAGCTCGAGCCGGTCGGGCTCGCCGCCACGCGCGCCTTGACGGGCGCGCCCGGTGGATGGTGCGATTCGCAACAGCAGCGTGCGGTCGGGGGTGAGGTCGCCGATGGCGAATAGGTTGATGGCGCGCACCTGCTCGACCCCGAGCTCCCGACCGGCGCCCTGATAGGCAAGCGAGGAGTCCACGAAGCGGTCGAGCAGCACCCACACGCCCTCCCCGAGCAGCGGCGTCACGCGCTCCCGCACGAGCTCGGCGCGAGCTGCGGCGTAGAGCAGCGCCTCGGCGTGCGCCTCCACCTTCAGCGAGGGATCCTTGACGAGCTCCCCGATGCGCTCCGACAGACCCACTCCGCCCGGCTCGTGCAGCAGCTCCACCCGCACCCCTCGTCCCGCCAGCGCCTCGGCGAGCGTGGCGGCAAGCGTCGACTTGCCCGCCCCGTCGATCCCCTCGATCGTGATGAGTCTGCCGCCGGTCACGAGCGCACGGTAGCGGCGCGAGTTTTATTGGGGCGCCCGCCCACCCCCGCGCGCTCCGCTGGGCACCGACTCTAGGATGGCGGGAGTGTCGCCCACCCCAATCGAACCTGCTGCTCCCGAGGTGACGCTCGCGGGTGTGGAGCAGCACCCGCACGCACGCGCGGTGCTGCTTCCGGCGTTGCCCCCCGCCGGCGCCCCGTCGCACGCCTACCTCTTCTACGGACCCGCGGGCACCGGCAAGCGCACGGTGGCGCGCTCGTTTGCGGCGGCCCTGCTCGCCGACGGGGCCCGCCAACCCGCCACGGTGGCTGAGCGGGTGGCGCGCGGAGCCCATCCGGACCTCACCTGGGTAACCCCGAGCGGGTCAAGCGAAGTGCTCGTGAGCGACATCGACGAGCCGGTGGTGGCGGCGGTTACCCACACTCCGTTCGAGTCCACGCGCAGGGTGTTCGTGATCGAGGCGGCGGGCACCATGAACGATCAAGCCGCCAACCGCCTCCTCAAGACACTCGAGGAGCCCCCCTCGTTCGCGCACCTGATCCTGCTCGCCGAGCACCGCGAGGACGTGCTCCCCACGATCGCATCGCGCTGCCAGCAGGTGCGCTTCGACCCGCTCTCGAGTGAGCTCCTGCAACAGAGGTTGTCGGGTCACGCCGGTGAGGCCATCGACCCGACGCGGGCAGCGGCGTGTGCGCGTCTGGCGGCGGGCGACGCCCGGCTCGCGGAGCGCCTGGCGAGCGAGCCGGGCGTCGCTCTGCGGGAGTGGGCCGAGGGGTTTGTGCGCTCCACGCTTCACGCCCGCACCGATGAGCGGCGCTGGGCGGGGCTGCTGGAGACCGCCAAGGCCGCCGGCGCCGAGGCGGGCGCCGCCGCCACCGAGCGGTTGCACGAGCAGGCCGAGCTGTTGCCGAGCAAGGAACGGCGCAAGTACGAGCGCGAGGGCGTCGATGTGGTGCGCCGTGCAGAGCGTCGCGCGCGCACCGCCACGCTCGACCTCGGCTTGCGACTGGTCGAGTTGTGGCTGCGCGACGCATGGTGCCTTGCCGCCGGCGCCCCCGAGCTGGTGTTCGCGCTCGACCGGTCCGCCGAGCTTGCCGCGGACGCGGAGGGCCGTGACGCAGACTCGCTGCTGCGCGGCGTCGAGCTCGTGCGCGACACGCGTTTGCGCCTGCCGTTGAACATCTCCGAGGAGCTGGCCCTCGAAGCGCTCGCCTATCGACTGGCGGATCTGCTCAGTTGAGCAGAGCGGCGATCGGGCCGAGGTTCGGCTCCAAGCCGTAGGTCTCAAACGCCATGAAGCGTGAGAAGAGGCGGTTGTCGGGGCCGTGGAAGTCGGCGGAGCCGGTGCTCAACATTTCGAGCTCCCTACACCGGTTAGCCAGCAACTTAGTCTGTTCGGGTGTATGTGTGACATAGAACGCCTCCACCCCGTCGATCCGCAGCGCGCGGAAGCGCCCGATCGTGGCTAGCACCTCCACCGGGTCGGACACGTCCCAGAAGGGGTGCGCCCAGATCGCCACGCCGCCCGCCGCATGGATCGCGCGGATCGCCTCCGCCACTGTCGGTGTGACGCGCAAGCCGAACGCCGGGCGGCCCTCGATCAGGTAGGCCCTGATGAACGAGCCGACGTCGTCGATCTCCTCCTCGCGCAGCCGCTGTGCGTTGGCCGGATGGGAGAGCGCCGCTTCGGCGAGATGTGGCCGGCCGATCGGCTCACCGGCGCTCACGCGCGCAGAGATCGCCTGCTCGTCGAGCTCGATGCCCAGCGCGCGCAGGCTCTCGCCCATGCGCAACGTGCGCTGCTCGCGGTCGGCGAGGAACCCGGCGAGCGTCGTCGTGAACTCGGGGTCGGTGTGGTCGACGAGGTAGCCCAGGATGTGCAGTTCGCGCGCCGTGGCGCTCTCGCCGCCGCCGTCGATCGCCGAGATCTCGATCGCGGGGACCACGGCCATCCCGTGCTCTGCGCCGGCCTTCAGCGCCTCGGGCACTCCGGCGAGCGTGTCGTGGTCGGTGAGCGCAAGCAGCTTCACGCCGGCTTGAGCGGCGGCTGCCACCACCTCGGCCGGCTCGAGCGCTCCGTCGGAGCGCGTGGAGTGCGATTGCAGGTCGAACTGCAACGATCCCGCGGCGGTTGGCTCAGGCACGGGGCGAAGCGTATGCGATTGGAACGGCCGCGGCCCGCACGGTCAGGGGCATCGGAGGCCGGGGCGGTCGGAGGGGCCGCGCAGGCTGGAGCGCGATCCGCCGTCCGGTCTACGCCGCTCGCGGGGTGCAGCCGCCGCAACGCTTGTCCTTGACCCGCAGTCCACCGTCGCTCTCAGACTGGCGCTCGTCGAACTCGAGCTCCGGATCCACGAACGGCGTGACGCGGTTGGCGACGATCCCGCGCAGCACGCGCACCGCCGCGTGGTAGCGGTTGGCGAGGCCAGACAGCGCCTTATGCTCGTCATCGCGCGAGCACAGGCGGCTGTGGGCGGCGTCCGTCTCCCGTGCGCGCGCGGTGGCCTCGTTCCACATCGCCTCCAGGTAGGCGAGCGCCGCGCAGACCTCCTCGCCGGGGAGCTCATCGTGCGTTTCCACCTCTCGCAGCACGGGGATCACCTCGCGGTGCAACCAGCACTGCTCGGCGTCCGCCCGCAGCAGCAGCCGTATGTCTGACGGTAGAGATGAGTCGCATGACATGGACATAACGCGAAGGCCGGCTTGAGAAGATCGGTGGCCTGTCCATGCCTTCGGTCCGGCTTGGGTCGGGCTTTAGGGCGACGGCCGCACGTTCCACGCTTTTCATCCATGCCCGGCTCGACAGTGCTGTTCCGATCGAACAGTCGGCCAACTCCCGCGGAAGCGGTAAGGCTAAAGGACCGCCCCGTCGGCGGTCGATGTCTGAGGTAGATGCCGATCGTTCACGGCCACACCGTGCGCATACCCAGACGTCGCAACCCCGCCGACCGCATGCCCGGCCAGCACGCGCGCGCGACGTTCCTGCGCCTGCGCCTGCGCACACTCGTGACGCTCGGCGTGCTGGCGGTCCTCACGACGGTGCTCGGCCGCGCGTTCGGTTTGCACAGCCCGCTGTTCATCGGCTCCGAGCTCGCCCTGCTCATCACGATGTTCGCCGTCTCGCGCTATGTGCTCCCGCTCGTCGACCGCCACGACAGGGGCGCCGCCGGCGAGGAGCACGTGGGGGGGCTGCTCGACGAGCTCTCGGGCGACGGCTGGAACGTCATCCACGACGCCAGCTTCGGCCACGGCAACGTGGACCACATCGCGCTCGGAACCGCGGGTGTGTTCACCGTCGAGACGAAGAGCCGCCAAGGCCCCGTGCGGGTGCGCGCCATGCACGGAGCGATTCTGCGCCAAGCCCAAGATCAACGCGAGACGCTCGAACGTGTCACCGGCGAGCGGGCGGAGCCGCTGGTGGTGTTCAGCAGGGCGTGGGTCGACAAGCCGCTCGCCCGTCGCCGCGGCGTGCGTGTGCTCCCGGCGCGCATGCTGCTCGGCTACCTGAAGCGCCATGGCCAGACGCTCACACTCGAGCAGGTGGAGCAGGCGCACGCCCGCATCCTGGCCGCGCTCTCCGAGAACCAGCCGCAGCCCGATAGGCTTCTCGGGTGGCCACCGCCGTCGCGCATCCGCTCGTAGGAGGAGCCGAGCCTCTCGCCGAGCCTCTTTCCGAGCCGTCCGCCGAGCCCCTTTCCGAGCCCCTTTCCGAGCCCCTTTCCGAGCCGCCCGCCGAGGTGCTCCCTCGCGGCCCGCGTCTGCCGCCGATCGTGCAAACGCTGGTGTGGGCGATCGCGCCGACCTGGGTGATGGACCAGTGTGCGCGGCGCTACGGCGACACGTTCACGCTCACGTTTGGCCCGAGCGGACGGAAACTCGTGATGGTGAGCGACCCCGAAGCGGTGAAGACCGTGTTCACCGCGCCCCCCGACGTGGCGCCGTCGGCAGCCAACGCCTCTCCGATCGCGCCCGTCATGGGGCCGAGCTCGGTGATCACGCTCACCGGCCCCGAGCACATGCGCCAGCGCAAGCTGCTGCTGCCGCCGTTCCACGGCGAGCGGATGCGCGAGTACGAGGAGGTCATCGTGCAGGCCACGCGCCGCAGCATGGCGAGCTGGCCGCTCGGCGAGCCGATGAAGCTGAGCGAACGCACCCGCGCCATCACGCTCGAGGTGATCCTGCGCGCCGTGTTCGGCGTGGAGGCCGAGCGCATGGGGGCGTTGCGAGAGGCGATCGCCGGTCTGCTCGAGCCGATCCAGACGCCGGTGCTGCTGCTGGCAGCATTGCGCCGGCCCAGTGAGGAGCGTCCCACCGGCGCCATCGGGCGCGGACTCGACCAGCTCGACGCCGTGATCTATGCGGAGATCGCCCGCCGCCGCACCCAGGAGGATCTCGGCGAGCGCGCCGACATCCTCTCGTTGCTGCTGCTCGCGCGCGACGACGCCGGCCAGGAGATGACAGACCAGGAGTTGCGCGACGAGCTCGTCACGCTGCTGCTCGCCGGCCACGAGACGACCGCCACGGCGGTCGCCTGGGCGGTGGAGCGGCTCGTGCGCCACCCCGACAAGCTCACGCGACTCGTCGCCGAGATCGACGCCGACGAGGGCGACGAGTACATGCAGGCCGTGATCGCAGAGACGCTGCGCGTGAGGCCGGTGGTGCCGATGGTGGTGAGGGTGCTCCAGGAGCCCCTCAGCGTCGGTGGGCACGAGTTGCCCAAGGGCACGCGCGTGGTGCCCTCGATCTATCTCACCAACCGCAACCCGCGCGTGTATGAGGCGCCGAGCGAGTTCATGCCCGAGCGCTTCCTCGACCACCCGCCCGAGACGTTCTCATGGATCCCCTTCGGTGGGGGCATCCGCCGCTGCATCGGAGCTTCGTTCGCGACGCTCGAGATGAAGCTGATCCTGCAGACCGTACTGCGCGAGCTGGCTCCGAGCGTGCCCGCACGCGGCGGGAGGCTGTGGCGCAAAGGCGAGTGGAACCGCCGGCGCGCCATCACGCTCGTGCCGGCCGCCGGCGCGCGCGTGACCTGGCGCCGGCGCTGAACGAGTACCGCCCGGAGCGAGGGGTAGCTTCTCTGGGATGTCTGAGTCAAGCCTCGTGAACGCCAGCGCGACCCCCGAGCAGCTGCTCGAGCGGTTCGGCCTGCAGGCGTTCAGGCCCGGCCAGCGCGAGGCGGTGCAGGCGGCGCTCGACGGGCGCGACAGCCTCGTGGTGATGCCCACCGGCGGGGGCAAGTCGCTCTGCTATCAGCTGCCCGCGCTCGCGGGCGAGGCGCTGGTGGTGGTGGTGAGCCCTTTGATCGCGCTCATGGCCGACCAGCGCAGGCGCCTGGAGCAGGCGGGAGTGAACGCGGCGATGCTGGCGTCGGGGATGGAGGAGGGCCACAACGCGCAGGCGCTGCGCTCCATCTCCTCGGGGGAGGCGCGGCTCGTGCTGGCTGCGCCCGAGCGCTTCGCCTCGCGCGCGTTCCGCGAGACGCTCGCCACGCGCAAGGTTGGGCTGTTCGTCGTCGACGAGGCCCACTGCGTGGCCGAGTGGGGGCACGACTTCCGCCCCGACTACCTGCGTCTGCACGACGCCATCGACGCGCTCACCCGTTCGGGTACCCCCCATGGCGGGGGGCAGGCAGGCGGCCGCCCGGCTGTGATGGCGGCCACGGCGACCGCCACGCCGCGTGTAGCCGAGGAGATCGCGACGCGCCTGGGGCTGCATGACTGGGTCGCAGTTCGTTCCGGGTTCGACCGTCCAAACCTCACGTTCGACGTGGTTGGCCTGGAGGGCAAGGGCGCCGTCGCACGCAAGCGCACCACGCTGCTGCACGCGCTCAGCCGCGACGACGCACGGCCCGCGATCGTGTACTGCGGCACGCGCAAGGACACCGCCGAGGTGGGGGCACTGCTTGGCGAGCAGGGGCTCGATGCCGTTTGCTACCACGCGGGCATGCCTCCGGAGGCGCGGCGCTCGAGCCAAGAGGCGTTCATGAGCGGAGGGGCGGAGGTGGTGGTGGCGACCAATGCGTTCGGCATGGGCGTCGACAAGGCGGACGTCCGCACAGTCGTGCACTGGGCGGTGCCCACGAGCCTTGAGGCCTACTACCAGGAGGCGGGGCGCGGCGGGCGCGACGGACAGCCGGGGCGGGCGCTGCTGCTGGCGTCGCGGATGGACCTCGGCCGGTTGATCAGGTTCATCAAGGAGCGCGAGACGAGCGTGGAGGACGTGAAGCGATATGTCGCAAAGCTCCGCAACCGCGCCGATGACGGGATAGCGGCGATCGGGCACGGGGAGCTGGACGAGCGTGAACGGGTGCTGCTGTCCATCGCCGAGCGCGCCGGCGCAGTGGAGCTGCAGCCGGGCGGCCCGAACGGCCTGCTGGCACGGCTCACCGGCAACGGAAGCCCCCGCAGGGCGTATGAGGCGATCAAGGCCGCCAAAGATCGTGGTTGGGAGTCATACCGCTCCATCGAGCAGTTCATCTCAAGCGGTGAGACATGCCGCCGGCGCCAGATCCTCGACCACTTCGGCGACGAGGAGCAGTGTGCGCCCGAAGTTCGCTGCTGCGACGTGTGCGAGCCCGACATGGCGCTCGTAAACGCCTCGCGCCAGGCGGCGCCGGTGGCTCGCAAAGCTCGCGGCGCCCGCTCAGGCGCGGCCACCAACGGGGTCGCTAGCGCGATCTACAGGGCGGGAGCTCGTGGCGGAGCGAACGGCGCGGGCGTACGCGAGGAGATCGCGCTCGACCCCGTCCAGGAGGGCCAATTCGAGAAGCTCAAGGTGTGGCGCCTGGGGCGCAGCGAAGGCAAGCCCGCCTTCACGGTGGCCGCCAACACGGCGCTCGAAGGCGTGCTGCGCGCCAGGCCCGCCAGCCTCGACGAGCTGATCGAGGTGAAGGGGATCGGCCCCGCCTTCTGCGAGCGCCACGGCGAGTCACTGCTCCAGGCGCTCGCGGAGCTCTGAGCGAGCACCACCGTCGCCGCCTCGGCGTCGATAGCATCCATTGCCGCGCCGACGTAGCTCAGCTGGTNNGGTTCGAGTCCCCGCGTCGGCTTCTTTCTATGCACTATGGCCGGGAGCTGTATCGCGTCCTGTACCGTCGTTCGGAGCGGCTTGTGGTCTTGCTTCATGTCTTTGTCAAGCGCTCCGCCAAGATCGAGGAGCGCGACATCCGCATCGCTCGGGAGCGGTGGGAGGACTTCAGGGCGCGCATGGATGCGCCGCAACGCGTGCCGCCGCGGGCCGCTGGTCACGAGATGGGGTATTTGTCCGGCGCGGGCTTGCGTCGATGCTTGGTGTCAGAAGCGGGGGATTCCTGCGCTCAGTAAGACGCGGATAGCGGAGCGATCCCTACGGATAGGCGAAGAGGCCGGTGTACTTGTCGATCCGTCCCCGAAGGCTCTCTTGCGAGGGCTTCACCGGCGACTGCGAACGGCGCTTAAGCTCAGGTAGAGGATCGAGCGATATCGCGCCAACTTTGACCCGCCGGTCCCGTAAATGCGGGGCGAGACGTCCGCTTTGAACGCCGCATGGACGGTCGGCCCGATGCAAGGGATACGTTTCGTCAATGGCCTCCGTGTCGAAGATCCGCCCCTACGCGGTCATCTACGACCCCGATGCCGTGATCGAGCTCGTGATGGCCGTGAAGTCCAAGGAGGAGCGCAAGGCGATCTTCAACGCCGTGGACAAGCTACGCGAACTTGGCGAGCGTCTTCCGCCGCCGCACATGAAGCCTTTGCAGGGGGAGGCCGCCGCTGGGCTGCACGAGCTGCGTCCGCGGCGTGGCAGCAGCGACTGGCGCGCGCTCTACCGACGCTTTGGGTCCGTCTACGTGGTCTTGGCGTTCGATCGCCATGACAACTTCTCGGCGCTGGTGGCCCGCGCTCATGTCCGGGTCACGCGGTACGCGGGACCGCCCCTTGAAGTTCGATAAGTCTTGGCTTATCATGTCCGCCATGGCTATCGCACCCACGAGATTCCCAAAGGGCACCAAGACCCACGAGGAGCTGCTGTCCGCTGAGCTGGCCGCGGACCCGGAGTTCGCGGCCGAGTGGGAGCGCTTGGCGTTGGCGCGCATGGTCGCCGCTCGTCTGGCCGGCTACCGCTTCGATCACGATCTATCGCAGCGCGCGCTCGCCAAGCTCCTCGGCGTGAGCCAGCCGCGGGTGGTCGAGCTTGAGTCTGGGGAGAAGAACCCGCAGGTGGAGACCCTCGTGAAGATCGCGGCGGCCACGGGCCTGGAGTTCGCGATCGACATAGTGCCCGCTGGCCAGGAGCCGAAGCTGGTCGGCAAGGCGGTCAAGGACGCGCCGGCGCATGTCTATGCGGGCGCCTCGTTGCTGGTCGCCTCTCGCTGAGCCGTAATTCCGGTCATCCCGAGATCGAGGCGCTGATCGCGACGATCGAGGACCAGGGATGAAGCGATCGGGCCAGGGAGGCGATCCTGCACGAGTACGGCGCGAGCGACGCAAGACGGCCGAAGCCGGATTGAGGCAGATGGCGGACGTGATCAACGAGTCCGCCGGTGGCCACCTGACCTGATTGGGGTGGATTCTGCTGCAAACGGAATATACTAGTTCCGCGAACAAGTCAGGATTACGAGCATGGCACCCACCGCCTTCAGCCGACAGCCGATACGCACCGACGACGCGCCGCTCGACCGCGAGGTCGATGTGCTGCGTGGTGCGCTCGCGCTCGTGGAGCAGCGGCTGCCAGCCGGATGGGCGGTGGTCGTGGAGGAGGACAAGCGACTTGGCGACTATTGCGTCGACGCGGGGGTTGAGCTGCGGGCTCCGGATGGGTCTTCAGTGCTCGTCGTCATCGAGGCCAAGCGCCAGCTCGCGACGCGCGACGTGCCCTATGCGCTTGAGCAGCTCGAGGCGTACCGGCGGGCGATCGGCGGCGCCACGCCGACGGTGGCGATGCTGGTGGCGCGCTACCTCCCTGCCTCCACGCGCGAGCAGATCGAGCGGCGCGGCGCCTCATATGCCGACGCCACGGGCAACCTTTATCTCGCGGTCGAGCGGCCCGCGCTGTTCCTGCGCGACGTCGGCGCCCAGCGCGACCCCTGGCGCAAGCCAGGCCGGCCACCCGGTGGGCTGAAGGGTCCGTCGGCCGCGCGCGTGGTCCGCGCACTCGTGGACTTCACACCTCCCTTCACGGTCCCGCAGTTGATCGAGCGAAGCGGCGCCTCCACGGGCGCCACCTACAGGGTCGTCGAGCTCTTGCAGCAGGAGGCGTTGATCGAGCGCGAGCCTCGCGCTGCGATCACGAGCGTGGACTGGCGAGCTCTGCTTGAGCGCTGGAGCCAGTACTACGGCTTTCAGCAGAGCAACACGATCGGCGCGTCTCTGGCGCCTCGTGGCCTGCCAGTGCTGATCGAGGCCCTGCGCTCCAACGCCGAGATGCGCTATGTGCTCACCGGGTCGCTCGCGATCGAGGAGGATCTCGCCTACGCCCCGGCGCGGCTGGCGATGATCTACGTCGATCAGGTTCAGGACGCGATTGAGCGGCTGGATCTGCGCTCAGTCGAGAGCGGCGCGAACGTGCTGCTCGTCGCTACCGACTGCGATGTCGTCTTCGAGCGCAGCCAGCGGATCGCGGGCGTTCGTGTCGCCGCCAAGAGCCAGATCGTCGTCGACCTGCTCACCGCCCCGGGACGGGGACCCGCCGAAGCACAGGTCCTGCTCGACTGGATGAGCACGAATGAACCCTCCTGGCGTGCATCCTGACCGGCGCGCGCATACCACCCCACGCCAAGCACGCCGCAAGAAGGGCGAGGGGTCGTGAGGCCGCGGTCGTCGACCACACTCCGATGCGCATCGGTGCGCTTGAGCCGCACGACCGGCGCACGTGGACCCTCCGCGTCGCAACACCCGCCGCGCTGCTCATCTCCAAGGTCCACAAGATCGCCGAGCGCACCAACACACCCGACCGGTTCACAGACAAGGACGCTCACGAAGCCAAAACTGGGTGTTCTGGGGCGACTCGTAATGAAGTGGTCCTCGCCCAGGAGACCGGGGCTGAAACGGAAGCGCGACACGGACTGCGACACGGACTGCTACCATTCTGCTACCATTGTGGGATGAGCAAGCAGATCGCTGTTCGACTCCCAAACGAGCTTGTCGAGTTCGTTGACGAGATCGTCGGCTCCGGCGCCGGGCGCAGCCGGGCGGCAGTCGTCACCCGGGCGCTCGAGCGCGAGCGCCGGCGCGTGGTCGCGGCGCGCGATGCCCAGATCCTTGCCCGCACCGGTCCGGATCCGGAGCTTGCCGGGCTCGCCGAGCACGCCGTCGGCCTGCCCTCTCAGCTTGCCTGATGCGGCCGATCCACGTCGCACAACTCGACAAGGCTCGGCCGGTGCTGCTCCTCACGCGCGAGCTCGTCCGCCCGCACCTTGCGACGGTGACCGTCGCGCCGATCACCACGACCATCCGCGGACTCTCGACCGAGGTAAACGTCGATGCGGCGAACGGTCTCGCGGGACCCTCCGTTGTGAGCTGCGACAACATCACCACAATCCCAACGAACGCCGTGGGAGCGCAGATCGGTGTGCTGCTCGACCCTCAAGAGCCAGCCCTCAGCGACGCGATCCGGGCTGCGCTCGATCTAGATTGACCGCTCCTCCCTTGCGCGACGAGCGAGCACGAGCGTCGATCCCGAGTGCGACGCTCATAGGGCCAGGAGCTCGCGCATGTGTTTGGCGAGCTTCGCGGGCTGGTCCTCGGGGATCAGGGTGTAGGAGTCGGCTATCTCCACGAAGCGCCCCTGAGGCAACAGTGCGGCGAGCCGGCGGCCGTGCTCGATGGGCATGAGACGGTCTTCGCTGGCCCACGCGACGAGCGCCGCCGATCAATAGCTGCGGTCCGCCCCAGTCGCTCATCGCAAGGGTCATCTCACGCAGGTCCAGACGCTCGATGAACTCGCCGAGGATCTCGGCGATTCCCCGCATCGATAGGTCGGCGTCGGCGCGCATCGGGCGGCGATGACCGCCGAGCGGCAGGGTCGGCAGCACGCAGCGATAGTCAGAGCGCAGCTCCCCGACGACCTTGCGCCACACCGAGCCGTCCATGATCAGCCCATGCGCGAGGACGATGACCGGCCCGCTCCCACCGGTGTCCTCGTATTCAATCGTTCCCGCCGACAGCTCCACTTCAGGCATGGCACACCTCCCGGGCACTACCGCAGATTTGATAGATCGCTCCCCCCTCACGCATCTCAGAGAGCATTTTGAACGGGAGATTGCTCTCGTAGATGCGTCAGTCAGAAGCAGGCAGCTACTGACGGCGGGCGCTTTCTGGCACAAGTAACGCATCCAAGAGAGCATTTTCAGCGGGAAGATGCTCTCGAAGATGCGTTAGGGGGGATCGCTCTAGTCCGAAGTTCCCCCTGGTGTGATGGCGGATTTCGCCGGGTTTGCTGGTGGTTGCTGGGTTTTTGGAGAGTCTTGCGTGTTCGGGTCGTGTCTACGCGGTGACGGGGGCGTGCCGGGCGAGCTGGTGGGCGTGGGCTTGGAGGGGCGTCGGCTGGGCGAGCTTCTCGAACGTCGCGCTCGCGCCGGCGAGGCGGATCGTGTTGCGGGTCTGGGTCGCGAGCTCGGCGAGCAGGGTCTGGTAACTGTGCGCGGGCTGCTCTGTGCTCGTGCGCTTGGTCTGCGCCTTTGCCTGGGCGGCGGGTGAGCGGACGGCCTTGGCGACAGGGTCGGGGTTCACGGGTCGGTCCTCGTCTGTGAACAGCAGCGGCTTCCACGCGGCCTTCAGATGCCAGGTGAGGTGGTAGGCGAGCATGCAGATCAGGACGTGCGCCTTGACCCTGTCCTCGAGGCGGTGATGGATCGGTCGGATCCGCAGGTCGGGCCCCTTGATCGACCCGAACGCTCGCTCTGCCTGCTCGAGGTTCTTGTAGGCGCGCACGACGCCATCGGTCTGAAGGAGGTCCCGGGCGAGGCTGGTGCGCAGGATGTAGAACCCGTCGAGCGCGGCCTCCGCCGCGATCTGCTCGGCCTTGCGGGCATAGGTGAAGGTGCTCTGCCCGATCGTGATCTCGAAGTGCTTCTTCATCCGGTGGCGCTTTAGCGCCGGGCCGACGGCCAGGCCGATCTGATCGGCACCGGCAAGCGTGCCGTGCGCGACGCGGTGAGCGATCGCGGTGAGATCGGTCTCGGTCGCGTCCAACAGCTCGTCGCGCTTGCGGGCGCGCTGGGCGCCGACGAGGGGGTTGCGGCAGACGATCAGCCGCTCGCCGGGGAAGTCTTCGGGGGCGGTGATCTCGCCGAGGTTCTGCTCGTCAAACAGCGAGGGCTGAAAGGCCCCCGAGCGGGCGAGCCGCTTGATCGTCGGGGCCTTCAGCGCGGTGATCCAGTCGACGCCCTCGGCCCCTGAGAGCAGGTCGATGTTCGCCTTGGTGACCATCCCGCGGTCGGCCACGACGACGACCCGCTCCAGGCCGAAGCGGTCCTTGAGCTTGGAGACCTGTGACGGGAGCGTCTTATCGTCGTGGCACTCGCCGCTGAAGACCTCGATCGCGACCGGTCGTCCGTCCTTGTCGCATAGCAGCCCGTAGACGATCTGCGGCAGGCCGCGCTTGCCGTCCCGGGAGTAGCCGAGCTCCCCCAGCGGGCAGGTTCGTCCCTCGAAATAGCTCGATGACACGTCGTAGAGCACCATCTCCCCATCCTTGAGGTGGCGGCGGGCGAGCCGATCCTCGATCCGCTGCTGGCGATCAAGCAGCCAGTCCATCGCCCCGTAGAGCTCGTCCTCGTCGGTGCCGGTGACGCCCAGCTCCCGGGCGAGCGTGCACTGCTCAAGCGCCCTGACCAACCCGAGCTTTGACACCGGTGAGATCACGCGCCCCACGATCATCGCCATGCACAGGTCGCGCTGGGGGCTCGGGCGGGGGTCGAGCAGCCCGGGGAGGCCCAAGCGCCCGGCCATCGCCAGCGCGGCGTCGACATGCCCGGCCGGGAGCGAGCGCTCGATCTCGAACGCGTCCTTGGCGTCCATCAGCGTCTCGCCCGCCAGTACCCGACGGATCGCGTCGATCGCCTCGGCCGGCAGGTGCGAGAGGTTCGCGAGCGTCTGCTTCTTGACCTTGCCGTCCTGGCGGTAGGAGCGCCGCAGCAGCGTCGAGGTGTACACCGCCTCCCCGGACCTCCGTTTGTTCGTGACTACATGCATCGCACCAGCGGATCGAGCAGAACGAGCCATAGCCAAATCATACACCATCACCCGCATGATTGTCGTGACTACACTACAACGTGACGAAAAGGCCGAAATCCCCGTCGCTACAGAGATTCCGGCCTCACATCGGACGACTACAGGGGGAACTTCGGGCTAACCCACCCCTGCTGCCTTGGCTAACTCCGGCACGGCGACGAGCGCTTTCGTCTCAGGCCGGTCTGTCAGCTTGCGAGCGCTTAGGCGACGATCCGATAGTCCGGATCCGATTTCGGGCATCGTGAGGCTGACGATCGCGTTCGCCCTAGAGGAGGCGCGTCGGCTGGCGTCGGCACGGCCAGTGCTTTCTCGGTCTCGGCCGTACGCAGCGGAGGGTTTATCGGCTTCCGCTTTTATCCCAGATCGGACCGCGCAGCCGGCTTGTGGAGATTCGCGTGGGAGCGGTCGCGGATGGTCCCGCAGGCCGGTCCACACCGTCACCCGCTCTCCGACCACGCGACTGACGCAGCCGAGATGCCCGAACTGGCGAGAACCGGGGAGGCGTTGTCCGCGGCCGGTCCGGTCCACGCGGCACCGCGAGCGTGACGGCGGTCGGGTCTTGCTGGAATCTCGGGCTGTGGGTAGGTTTGCTCGTATGAGCGAAGGCCGCGTGGAGTGGGACGAGGGGTGGACGTGGTATCGCGTCGCGGGCGATCTCGGCGCCGAGGGGCCGGCGCCGCTGGTGATCCTCCACGGCGGGCCCGGGGCCGCGCACGACTACCTGGGCACAACCGAGACCGGCCGGCCAACGTGGCGACGTGTTTAGTGCCGACGCAGTCCGCGTAGCCGAGAGAGATGTAGTCGCTTTGCTGAGTTCGCTTCAGCTTCTGCACGCTCTCAACGAGCACCAGCATGCCCGACTCGACGTCGACGCCTTCTGGGAGACAGTGCATTCTGCTGCCGGAGTTGTTGACCTGCCGAGCGCGCCGGCCGTGTAGGTCGTCGTGTCTGACCCCGCATAGATGTCCAAGAGAACGTGGCCTTAGCAGTCCGCCGTGACTGAGGTTCACTTGCACGACCATGGCCGGTATTTTCGGCAGAATCGCCGCACCGTTTTAGGGATACGGAAGCGGCGACCACCGTCTCGCGGCCCGCGAGACCTTCAGCGATCGCGCTCGGACTGACGCGCTTCCAGTTCGAGCGCGAGCTGATGTGGGTTGACCGAGATCTCCTGCGGGATCAGCTCGTCGGCCTCGTCAGGGTCGGTCACGGCGAGCAGCCGGTCGAGCATCTCTT
>PLYX01000258.1 GCA_003151895.1 Solirubrobacterales bacterium | reverse complement strand
GGACGCAGCTCGACAACACGATCGCGGTCGACTACGACAACAGCTACATCGGCTACGGGTGCGGCTTCAACTCCAACGGCGACACCGTCATGAACCTCGTCGCCACCGGTGGCCCCGGCACCCACCTGATCGACATGTACCCGCAGCTGTACAACAGCCAGCCGGCGTATGCCAACACGCCCTATGGCGTTGTCCCGATGCTGACGTTCGCAAGAGACGTGCCGGGCCTGGCGCTCGGCTACGATCTGCCGGCGATCAGGCTTGCGATCACGGTCGTGAAGCAGCCACGGCACAAAGGGGCAAAGCACAAGGCTCATCCCCCCAAGCGGTCTGCTCTTCGCCATTGACCATCCCCTCCCGACCCACGGCTCCCCGGCGGTGTAGGCCACAAGCTCACACCGCCGGGCGGGCCGGCGCCGGGCGGCAACAGGGCGCAACCCGCGGCGACCGCCGGCGCCGTGTCCCGCGCGGGACGCTCACGCCCGCTCGGCGTCCGCTGAGCTCCTGATGCGGGCGAGACGGGCGATCGGCTTCGGCAGCCACCAGTTCCACGAGCCGAGCACCGCCATCAGGCTCGGGACGAGCAGCATGCGCACGATCGTCGCGTCGAGCAGCACCGCCAGCGCGAGGCCGGCGCCGAACTCCTGCAGGCCGGCCACGCGGCCCGCGACGAAGCCCGAGAACGCGACGACCATGATCGCGGCGGCGGCGGTGATGATGCGCCCCGTTCGCCGCAACCCCTCCACGACGGCGCGCTGGTTGTCGTGGTGCTCGTCCCACGACTCGCGCATGCGGGTCACGAGGAACACCTCGTAGTCCATCGACAGGCCGAACAGCATCGCGAACAGGAAGACCGGTATCCACCCCTCGACCTGCTCGATCCGGTAGAGCCCGAGCAGTTCGGCGCCGGCGCCGAACCTGAAGATCACGACGAGCAGCCCGTAGCTGGCCAGCACGGTCAGCACGTTGAGCAGCACCGCCTTGAGCGGCAGCAGCAGCGAGCGGAAGGCGCGCAGCAGCACCACATAGGTGAGCGCCAGCACCGCCAGCACGATCCATCCGAACATGCCGTACACGCGCGCGAGGAAGTCGACGCCCTGCGCCGGCGCTCCGCCCACGTACATGCGCGCGGCGGCGGGAAAGCGCGCAGCCGGCACGAGGCGGCTGCGCAGCCGCCGCACGAGCGACTGCATCGCCTGATCGCCGTATTCGTGGCGCCCCACGACGAACACGCGGCGGTAGCGACCGGAGGCATCGACGTACGGCGCCGTTTCGCACGTCGCCGTTTCGCACGTCGCCGTGATGTACGCCTCTTCGTCCTGGAGGATGCCTTGCACGAGCCGGTCCGTCGCCGCACGGACGGCCGCTGTGCGCGCCCCTCCCGCGACGCCCGCGTCGACGACGACCTCGATCGGCGTGACCGCGCCCGCGCCGACCCGTTCGCGCAGCAGCGCCAGCCCGCGGGCCGACTCGGTGGACCGCGGGATCGCCGAGATCGACCCGGGCGTCAGCCGCAGGAACACAACCGGGGCCGCCGCCGCCAGCAGCACCGCGACTCCAGCGAGCAGCACGACGGCCGGGCGGCGCATGATCGCGCCGGCGAGCCGCGCCCAGAGGTCGCTCTCCGGAGCGCGCGCCGGCCGGAGCGCTCGCACGCGGACGGAGCGCNNGGCTGCAATGTCAGCGTCGCGGCGATCGAGACGAGCGGGACGAGGAAGCCGGCGATGCCCAGCGAGCGCATGAACGGTACCGGCATGATCAGCACGACCGACAGCCCGATCGCGACGGCCACGCCGGAGAAGACGATGGCGCGGCCGGCGGTCTGCATCGTGCGCACGACCGCCTCGTCCACCCCGACCCCCTCGAAGGAGGGGGTCGGCCCTGAGATGGATGCTGGGGTTGGGGGGGCGCCCCGCGCGAGCTCTTCCCGGAAGCGGTGCACCACCAGCAGCGAGTAGTCGACCGCCAGCCCGAGCCCGATCAACTCGACGAGGTTCGGGGCATAGGAGGAGATCGGCAGCGCGTGCGCGATCAGGTAGAGGGCCGCGAGCGTGGTCGTGATCGTGCAGGCGGCGAACACGAACGGGATCAACACCGCCGCCGAGACTCCCAGCACCGCGACGAGCACGAGCAACGCGATCGGCAGCGCGATCGTCTCGCCGCGGTGCAGATCGACGGACAGGATCGGGTCCAGATCGTGCTGGATCGCCGGCTCGCCGGTGACGTAGGAGACGGGAAAGCCCGGCTTGCGCAGCGCACGGCGCAGCGCGACGGTCCAGCCCTTCGCCTGCTGCAGGTCGAGCGCCGTGGCGACTTCGCCGTACACGATCCCTTCGCCCTTGCGCAGCGCCATCGCGTGCCCCCCCGGGACCGCGCGGGCGGCATCCTGAAGGCGCCGCTGCAGGGCTCGGAGCGCGCGCCCGGAGGGTTCCCTCACCGCAAACACGACGGTGAAGGTCCCGTCGGGGCGCTCGTGGAAGCGCCTCGCCAGGATCGTCTGTGCCGCTTCGGAGTCGGTCCCCGGTACGGCGAGCGAGTTGGAGAGCAGCGCCGGCAGCCGTGCCGCCGAGAGCGCGCCGGCGACCAGCACGAGCAGCCAGCATGCCAGCACGATCAGGCGAAGGCGCAGGACCGCGCGCGTCCATAACTCGAGCACCGCGGTCAGATCTTAGAGTCCGCGCCCTTCGGGTTCCCCAACGGTAGGCGTCCGCCGCCGCGCGTCGCACCTTTTGCGCCCCACCGGGGTTTAAGCCGACAGGTCATCTGCCGGCCTACGCGGATGGCCCCGGAGAGGGGACCGGACCCGGGTGATCCACGGCTTCGCCCGGGTCCGCGTATTGCCCAAGAACCTGTCTCAAGACAGGTTCCAAGGGAGGCACACAAGGCTCAGCCGGCGGCACGCCGCGCCGACCGCCGCCCCACGAGAGCCTCGGACGCCGTCCGCTCGAGCGGTAGGCTTGGTGCGTGGCGTCGTTTCTCTTCCACGGCCAGAGCATCGCCTACACAGAGTTCGGTGGGGGTCCGGCGGCGCTGACGAGCGCCGGCACGCGCGGCAAGACCTCGCGGCGCGCCGCCGCCTCCAAGCGCCCCGTGATCCTGGTGCACGGCCTGCTGCTCTCCCAGAAGATGCACCAGCCGCTCGCCGAAGACCTGGCGGCGCGCGGCAACCGCGTGATCGTGGTTGACATGCTCGGCCATGGCGAATCGGATCGCCCGCGCGACATGTGGCGCTATTCGATGCACGCGTTTGGCGAACAGCTGGTCGCCCTGATGGACCATCTGGAGATCGGAGAGGCGGTCGTCATGGGCACCTCGCTCGGCGCCAATGCGGCCCTGGAGATCGCCGCTACCGCTCCGGAGCGTTTGCGCGGGATGATCATCGAGATGCCTGTGCTCGACAACGCGCTGCTGGCGAGCGCTCTCACGTTCACGCCGATCCTCGTGGCGCTCACGTTCGGCGAGCCGATCA
>PLYX01000216.1 GCA_003151895.1 Solirubrobacterales bacterium | reverse complement strand
CGCTGCTGTTCCTCAGTTGGACGCTGGTTCTCGGGCCACTGTGGCGAACCACCAACCCCGGTACGTGGGCTGGCATCGTCGCGCTGGCCTATCCGTTCGGCGACGTTGTGATCGTCTTCTTCATCGTGCTCGCCATCCGCGGGATGACCGGTGGAGACCGTCTGTCGCTATGGTGCCTGCTGGCCGCCCTGCTGGCGATGGCGCTCTCTGACAGCACCTTCACCTACCTCACCGAGGTGGCGAAGTACACGAGCGGGAGCCTGATCGATGCTGGTTGGGTCGCGGCATATCTCGGGATCGCGCTTGCCGCGTTCAGCTCGAAGTCCAGCAGCGCCGTGGTACCGAGGGCCGAGCACTCCAGCCCATCGCTCGCGTCGCTCGTATCCCCACTGTTGCCGGTGCTGCTCGCGCTGAGCGTCGCCGCCGTGGAGATCAGACTCGGCCATCACCTCGACCACGCGGCCTGGCTGATGGCGTTCGGGCTGATCGCGCTGGTGCTCGCGCGCCAGGTGCTGATGGTGCTCGAGCTGCTCGCCCCCAGCCGCCACGCGCAAGCCGGGCTGATGCAGAGGCTCACGCATGCTGTTCTGGGTGGCGCCGGCGCCGAGGAGGAACCGGTCTCCGGCTATCGGGCTGGCGGCTATGAGCCCCTTTGACCTGAGCGCGGGACAGTCCAGCCACGTGGGTTTCACGCCCGCGAGCGGCTCACGGGACGTCCAGTGGATCCGCCCCGACAGGCCGACCCACCTGCCGCCCCCGATGTTGAAGTCAGCAGCCCGAGAGCGCACCGAACAGGCGAACGCATTGATCGTGATCGTGCTGACCCTCGCCTGCACCGCCCTGGCCGTCTTCGATCTGTTCCTGCTGGCAGCAGGCTCCTGAGTAGGCCCGCTTCAGCAGCTCGTCATCGATGGAGAGGGTCAAATTGGTCATGTCAATCTTCCACGTGTAGCACGGATCGAGGTGTAACACGGCACTGTGATAATTGACCTGCGGCCCTCACGCGGCACAGTCACGACACTCCCCGCGCAGCACGATCTCGTGCTCTGAGACGGTCAGCGGCACCCTCCGGCTGAGGCTCGAGATCGCCTGCTCGAGCGCCTCGTCGGAGAACGGCATCACCAGCCCACAGCCGTCGCAGACGAGATGGTGGTGGTGCTCGTGGTGCTCGCACACGCGCTCGTAGCGCACCATCGCCTGGCCGGTTTCCACGCGCTGCACGAGGCGCAGACGCTCCAGCTCGTCGAGGATGCGGTAGACGCTCGCACGGCTCACGCGCCGCTCGGCGACCCGCAGGGCGTCCTCGATCTCCACAGCCGTGAGCGCGCACTGCTGAGCGTCGAGCAGCTCGAGCACGGCGTGCCGCGCGCCGCCGCGCTTGTGACCGGCGGCGGCCAATGCCGCCTCCGCGCGCTCGACCCAGCCGTGTGGGTGCGCGACGGCGGTGGTGGCGGGCAGACGCCCCCCGTCGTCGGCCGATCGCCTGGTTTGCGCGCGAGGGCTCATAGCGCGATGGTAGAAGCCATCGATGCGAGCGCATAGGCGCCGACCGCCAGCGCGATGATCGCCGTGCTCGGCGGCAGCGAGGGGACGACGTAGCTGAGCGCGATCCCCCCCCACATCGCCGCCAGCGCGATTGCCGCCGACAGCGCCATGCCGAGATATGGCTTGGACGTGAGCCGCAGCGCCGCCCCGGCTGGAGCGGCGATCAAGCCGAGCACGAGCAGCGCGCCGATCGCCCGCGTGCCCTCGGCTGTGACGATCCCAATCAACAGCAGCAGCACCAAGCCGAGCACGCGCACCGGCACCCCATGCAACCCGGCGAGCTCGGGGTCGAGCGTTGCGAACAGCAGCGGACGTGCGATCGCCACCACGGCGAGCACCACCCCGAGACCGATCGCGGCGGCCGCAATCCCCTGTCCAACTCCGAGCCCAAAGATCGAGCCGAACAGCGTGTTGGCGACGATCAGCCCGTTGCCGCCCGAGGAGCCCGTGCTGAGCACCGCGATCAGCAGCACCCCGATCCCGAGCACCCAGGAGAACACCACCCCGATCGTCACGTCGTCGGCCTGCGCGCGCCTACCCAGTCCCGCCATCACCGCCGCCAATCCGAGCGTGAGCACGAACAGGCCGACACGCTCGTCCACGCCCACCACGGCCGCCGCGATCGCCCCGACGAACGCCACGTGACTGAGGGCGTCGCCCGCGAACACCTGCCCGCGCAGCACGGTGAACCAGCCCACCAAGCCACAGGCGAGCGCCACGCCCGTGCCGGCCAGGTAGGCGTTGCGGATGAATTCGTGGGCGAGCATCAGAGAACCCCAACGGACTGCGCCCCATGAGCGTCGCCGATGAGCTGCCGCGCGAGCATCACACCGCCGCCGCGGGCGCCGGCTCGCCCGGTGGAGCGTCACGGGCCAAGCGAGCGGCCGCGTAACGCGCGAGCTTCGCCACCAGATAGAGGGCAAACCCAAACGAGGTGATGAAGAAGCCGAGCGGGTAGATCGAGAAGTACGACACGCCCAGCCCCACCCACATGACGAGCAGCGCGAACACGACGCTCAGCACGAGGCTGAGCCCCGGCCTCGGCGTGAGCGCCTGCGCGGCGGCGGGTGGCGCAACCAGCAGCGCGAACACCAGCAGCGCGCCGGTGATCTGGCTCGTGGCGGCCACCGCGAGGCCGAGGATCAGCAGGAAGCCGACATCGAGCGCGCGCACCGGAACGCCACGGGCATGCGCCACCTCCGGGTCCAGCGACGCGAGCAGCAACGGCCGTCCAACAACCACCAGCGCCGCCAACACCACGACGGCGACGAGGAGCAGCGTGAGGACCTGGTTGCGGTCGATCCCCAGGAACGTGCCGAACAGCAGCGTCTGCAGCTGCTCGAGCACGCCACTGTAGAGACTCAGGAAGAGGTACCCGAGCGCCAGTCCCGCCACCTGCACCACCCCAATCGCCGCCGACTCGCGGCCGCCCCCGCGGCGCGCCGCGCCACCGGAGCGCCCGATCGCAAGCGCCGCCACCCCGCACGCCACGTAGTAGCCGAACGCGCTCGGCACTCCCGCGAGAGCGGCGCCCGCGGCGCCGGGGAAGGACATGACGGCGATCGTGTGTCCCGCAAAGCTCTGGCGGCGCAAGACCATGTACCAGCCCACCACGCCCGCTGTCACGGCCACGATCGTCCCGGCCTCCAGCGCGTTCACCATGAACTGGTAGGCGAGCAGCTCGTGCACGTCTTTCACGAGGTTCCACGAGAGGGTCGGGTTGCTCATCTGCCCGACGCTCCGCCGGCACGGGTTCGAGAGGCGGTCGGAGGCGGTGCGTCATGTCGGGGACAGCTCATCGCGCGCGGCTTCTCAGTCGTGCCTGTGCCCGTGCACGTGCGGCGCCTCGGGCTGGCCGACGACCACGAGGCGCCCGTCGCGCGTGCGCAACACCTCGATCTCCACCCCATACAGCTCGCTCAGCTTCGGCCCGGTGATGACGTCCTCCACCGGCCCCTGCAGCGCGCGGCCGCCCGCCAGGTAGATCACCTGGTCGAGATAGGGCAGCAGCGGGTTCACGTCGTGGGCGACGAGCAGCACCGCGACGTTCTCTGCCCGGCAGATGCGCTGCACGAGCGCCGTGACAGCCGCCTGGTTGGGCAGGTCGAGGCTGTCGAGCGGCTCATCGAGCATCAGTATCCGCGGGCGGCGCACGAGCGCCTGGGCGATCAGGATGCGCTGCTGCTCGCCGCCGGATAGCTCGCCGAGCGTGCGGTCGGCGTAGGCGCTCGCGCCGACCAGCTCGAGCGCCTCCCGCACGCGCTCCCTCGCCTGGCGGCGCGCCGCGGAGCGGGGGCCGATCGGAAGCGGCACTCCCCAGCTCGACCCGTCGAGGCCGAGCCGCACGAGGTCCACTCCGCGGATCGGAAGCGTCGAGTCAAAGCCGTGACGCTGTGGCAGATAGCCGATCTCGCGGTTGGCCCCGCCGGCTGGACTCCCCAGCACGCTCACCGTGCCCGGCGCCGTCTCGACCAGCCCGAGGATCGCCCGCAACAACGTTGACTTACCGCTGCCGTTGGATCCGAGCACGGCGGCGAATTCGCCGGAGCGCACGACGAGATCGACGCCGCTCCACACCGCGCGGCCCCCCATGCTCGCGCGGGCGTCGCGCAGCTCAATCGCCGCCGGGAGGCTCACCGGCCCGTCGCCGCGCGCAAAGCCCGCTCCAGCCCTTCAAGCTGCGCGACCTGCCACTGCTGAAAGCTGTCCGATGCCGGGGAGAGCGTCTCGGTGATCGTGACATTCGGGACGCGCGCGGCGCGAGCCAGTTCGTTCACGCGCTGCACGTCGGGCGTGACGTTCTGGCTGTTGAACACCCACACCTTCACCTGCCGGCTCGACACCTGCCGATCGACGGTCTGCTTGTCCTGCGCGCTCACTTCGGTCCCCTCCGCGATCGCCTTCGCGAAGCTGTAGGGGGTGAGCAACTTCAGCCCGAGCGCTTCGCCAAGGGGCCGGAAGATGCTCTCGCTATAGCCGACAGGCACCCCTGCGTAGCGCGCCTTGATCTGCCGGATCAGTTCGTTGTAGCGCGCCAGACCCACTGTTTCGAAGACCTTCTTCCGCTGAGCGAAGTAGCCGGCGTCGGCCGGTCGCAACCTGTCGTAGCCGGCGACGATCCGATCGATCACCGCGTGCACGTGGGCGGGGGAGTACCACTGGTGCGGGTTGCCGCCCTGCCCCAGCCCGAGCAGGCTCCCCACGTCGAGCACCGCTCGCTCTCCCGACGGGTTTGCAGCCAGCAGGCGCGACGCCCATTCGTCATACCCGATGCCGTTCACGATCGCCATCTGCGCGCCCGCCATCGTGCGCGCGTCCTCCGCGGTCGGCTCATAGCTGTGCGGGTCGGTATCCGGGTTGACGATGATGCTCTGCACATCCACCTTCGCCCCACCGAGTTGCGCGGCCACGCTCCCCCAGAAGTTCTCGGCGGCCACCACCCGCAGCTTCCCGAAGGAGGACTCTTCGTTCGGTTCCGGTGAGCCGCAACCGGCCAGCCCGATCGCGCCGGCGGCAACGATCGCGGCCAGCGGCGCGAGGGTCACGGCGGCGCGCGCACGCGGACGCCCTCTGGAACGAGGTTGCGTCGTTGAGCGGGAGCTCACCCGCAAGCGTGGTCTACGCACAGCGCGCCGCAACATACCATAAGACTGAGTCTTATTATTGCCAGAGGAGACGCCCCTGCCTCCGGGACGCTCTTAGGAGGCGGCGCTCTCTCCCGGCGGCGCCCGACCCTCGTCCGCGACGGCGCGCCGCCGGCCGATCAGCAGCACGACCAGCACGACCAGGATCACGACAATCAGGATCCCACCGGCGATGTAGCGCAGTTTGTGTTTGACGGGCGCGACCTTCTTCGCTTTGACCGTCGCAACCTGAACGCGCGTGTTGGCTGCCCGCGCCGCCGCCACGAGCTTGGCCTGTTCAGACGCCGCGTAGGACACCGTCATGTGACCGCCGTTGTTGAGCGAGATGTGCAGGTGGCCCGTGGTGGTCCCGGGATGGAACGTCACCGCGTGCACTTCGCCGTGGCGCAACTCGCCTTCGTATGCCTGCAGGCTCTCCTTCTGGAAGTGCACGGTCGCGGCGCCCGCGGGCACCGCAAGCACCGTTGCGGCGAGCGCCAAGCACACAGCCGCAAGCCCTGCGTTGCATCGTCTGCTCGATCTGTTCATGGCCCGCACCCTAGCGTTCGCAACCGACGCGTGCGCCGCTGCGAGCCAATCGCCCTCAACGCCGCAGCCGCGCCGCCTTCAGCCGATCGGTCTTGCCGAGGGCGACCTTGCGCAGGCGCACCGTCTCGGGAGTGACCTCGACGCACTCGTCGTCGCGCACGAACTCGAGCGCCTGGTCGAGCGTGAGCCTGCGATGCGGGACGAGGCGTTCGTACACCTCCGAGTTGGACGAGCGGATGTTCGTGAGGTGCTTCTCCTTGACCGGGTTGACGTCGAGATCGTCGGCGCGCGAGTTCTCGCCGACGATCATGCCCTCGTAAACCTCCTCGCCGGGGCCCACGAACAGCGTGCCGCGCTCCTGCAGGCTCGTAAGCGAATACTGGGCGGTGCTCCCGGCCCGGTCAGAGACAAGCACGCCGGTTGTGCGCGTGCGCAGCTCGCCCGCCCAGCGCTCCCAGCGCTCGAACACGTGGTGCATCAGCCCCGTGCCGCGCGTCTCGGTGAGGAACTCGGTGCGGAAGCCGATCAGACCGCGGGCGGGCACGATGTACTCCATCCGCACCCACCCGGTGCCGTGGTTGGTCATGTGCT
>PLYX01000102.1 GCA_003151895.1 Solirubrobacterales bacterium | reverse complement strand
GACGTGCGTCGCGAGACGGTGCTGGCGCTCGAGCAGCTCGGCATCCACGTTGAGTACACCCACCACGAGGTCGGCCCCTCCCAGCACGAGATCGACATGCGCTACGCCGACGCGCTGAAGATGGCCGACGACTGCATGACCTACCGCATCACCGTCAAGGAGTACGCGATGAAGTACGGGTGGCACGCCACGTTCATGCCCAAGCCCCTGTTCGGCGAGAACGGCTCCGGGATGCACACCCACCAGTCGCTGTTCTCCGACGGCAACAACGCGTTTTACGATCCCGATGACCAGTACTTCCTCTCCGACGTCGGCAAGGCGTTCATCGNNTTCATCGCCGGCCAGCTCAAGCACGCGCGCGAGGTATGCTCGATCTTCGCCCAGTGGGTCAACTCCTACAAGCGCCTCGTCCCCGGCTACGAGGCGCCCGTCTACGCCGCCTGGTCGCGCCGCAACCGCTCGGCGCTGGTGCGCGTGCCGCTGTACCACCCCGGCAAGGAGCAGGCCACGCGCATGGAGCTCCGCTGCCCCGACCCCGCCTGCAACCCGTACCTGACGTTCGCCGCGCTCCTGCAGGCTGGGCTCGAGGGGATCGAGAAGGGATATGAGCTGCCCGATCCGATGGAGAAGAACCTCTACCACCTCACGGCCGAGGAGCGCCGGCGTCTGGGCATCGAGCAGCTGCCCGAGTCGCTCGGTGAGGCGATCGAGATCACGGCCGAGTCGGAGCTCATGCTGCGCACGCTCGGCGAGCACACGTTCAACCGCTACATCGAGATCAAGCGCCAGGAGTGGCAGGACTACCGCGTGCAGGTAACGCAGTGGGAGCTGGACCGGTATCTCGCGATCCTGTAGGCAGCGCACAGGCGATCGGGCGCATCGGGGCGAGACGCCAGTGCATCGCCTGCAGCAGATGCCCGAACGACGTCGGATGCTTCGGGGCGATCGTGTGCAGCAGCTCGATCACACCGGCGCTCTGGCGCTCGTAGCGCTCCTCGCCCGTGAGCTGTGCAAGGCGCAGCAGCCCCATCGCGGCGCTCGACCCACCCGCCGGGATCGGCGAGTCCTCGAGCTCCTTGCGCCTGGCGATCAGCTGTTCGCCGTCCGCGGCGGTTGAGAAGAAGCCGCCGTTCTCGGGGTCTGAGAAGCGCTCGATCAGCTCGTCGGCGAGCGTCGTTGAATGAGAGAGCCAGCGCTCCTCGCATGTTGCTTCGAACAGCGCGATGAACGCCTCCAGCAGGAACGCATAGTCCTCGAGGTAGGCGTCGAGCTTCGCTTCGCCGTTGCCGTAGGTTCTCAGTAGCCTGCCCTCCGAGGTGCGCAACTCGCGCAGCACGAACTCGGCACACCCGACCGCCGCGTCCAGGAAGGCAGCGCCCGCGCCCTCGCCAGGCCCGTCGACGCCGTCCGGCGCGCGACCGCCTGTGCCGTCGAGGAACGCGGTCTTCAGGTGAGCGCCCGCCTCGGCCAGCGCCGAGATCATCAGGGCGTTCCAGCTCGTCAAACGCTTGTCGTCGAGCCCCGGTCTCGTACGCTCAGCCCGTGCCTCCAGCAGTCGCTCGCGAATACGCTCACGGGTCGGCGCGTCGGGTCGTTGGCCCACCACCGGCTCTGCCGGCGGTGCCGCCGATCGGTCGCGGTCCTCGAGCACGTTCAGCCCGGGCTCGGGGGATGAAGGCCCACCCTCCCCGGCGAAGTTGCCCTCCTCGCTCGCCCCCAGCCAGCGAATCGCAGCATCGGCGTCCTCGTCGAGGATTGCCTCCAACTCGGTCGTCGTCCACACGTAGAAGCGTCCCTCCACACCGTCGGAGTCGGCGTCCAGCGCGCTGTAGAAGCCTCCCTCGGGGCCGCGCATCTCGCGCAGCGCCCAGTCCAGGGTGTCGCCGCACACCTCGAGCAGGCGTTGATCTCCCGACAGCTGAAAGCCATGCAGGTAGGCGCGTGCGAGCAGCGCGTTGTCGTAGAGCATCTTCTCGAAGTGCGGCACCGTCCATGTCGCGTCGACCGCATAGCGGTGAAAGCCGCCGCCAAGGAGGTCGTGGATGCCGCCGCCCGCCATCGAGCGCAGCGTGTAGAGGGACATCTGGGCCTCCGGCGCGTCGGCCGCTGGAAGGCCGGCGGTGGCGGACGAGGGAGCGGGGCTATCGCTGTGTGCGGCGGCCCGGCACGTCAGGAACTCGATCACCGACGCCTGCGGGAACTTCGGCGCGCCGCCGAACCCGCCGTTCACGGAGTCAAACGACCCCTTCAGCTTCTCCACCGCCGCGTCGAGCGACGCTTCGTCGAATGGCTCCGTCGCGGGCTTCAGCAGCGCGCCGCCCGACAGCCGCTCGCGCACCCGCTCACCGCCCGCCCTGATCTCATCGCCGCGCTCGCTCCACGCTTCAGCCACCGCGAGCAGTACCTGGGTAAACGACGGCATCCCCGGACGCTCCCGCGGGGGGAAGTAGGTGCCGCCGTAGAACGGCAGCCCCTCCGGTGTCAGGAAGACGTTCAACGGCCACCCGCCGTGGCCCGTCATGCCCTGCACCGCCTCCATGTACAGCGCATCCACGTCGGGGCGCTCCTCGCGGTCCACCTTGACGCACACGAAGCGTTCGTTCATCAGCCTGGCCGTGCGCTCGTCCTCGAAGGACTCCCGCTCCATCACGTGACACCAATGGCATGAGGAGTAGCCGATCGAGACGAGCAGCGGTGTGTCCCGTTCGCGCGCGCTCTCGAGCGCCTGTGGTCCCCACGGCAGCCAATCGACGGGATTGCCTGCGTGCTGGCGCAGGTAGGGGGAGCTCTCGCCTGCCAGCGCGTTGGGCATGCTCAGCGTAGTCGCGCGAGCGCACGCTCGGGAAAGCGAAGGCGAAGCGGAAAACCGGTCATGTCCGCGGCGCCTGCGCTCGCGAGCTTCACTTTGGCGAGGTTCACGTTGAAGCGCAGCCCACCCAGCGTTCCGCTCACGCGCCCGCTCGCGCCGACGTGAACCGTTCCCCGTGCCGCCTGCGAGCCTTCGACGCGCAGGTCGGCAGGGCGCAGATGCCCGTTCTGCACCGGAAAGGTCCCGGTCAGCTGTACGCCGCTCACGAACGACAGGCGGTGCAGCCCCAACGCGGTGGATGTGATCCGCGCGAAACCGCCTCTCAAGCCGCCGAAGCTCGATCCACTCGGGAGTTCCTGCTCGGCTTGGAGAGTCGCGCCGATCACCTGTCGTTCGAGGTCGATGATCGTGTCGAGCACCGCCGCGAGCGTGCTCCCCGGCCGACCGGTGAGCCCGCCGACAGCTTTGACGAGCGCGAGCTTCGTCGGTGTGATGGGGGTTGGGCCGAATGGGTTCTGGGTCGCCGCGCACGGCTGAGCGGTCTCGCTGGAGAAGAACGCCTTGACCGCCGTCTGCGCGCAACCGCTGAAGTCGGTGCCGAGCACCGAATGTCCCGTGTAGGGGACCACCACCAGCTGTGCGCCGGGGATGCGCGCCGCAACCGCTTGGGCGCTCGAGGTCGGTGTCCTCAAGTCCTGCGCGCCGGACAGGATCAGCGTGGGTGCGCTCGGGAGCGGGCCCACGGCAGGTGGCGCGGGCGCGACGTTCGGCCACTGCGCGCATGCGGGCAGCACGCTGTCCGCCCACGCGGTGCTCGCGTCGAAGGGGTAGAAGTCCGATCCCGGCAGGGCACGCAGCGCGCCGAGCCCTTCAGCAAGGCGCGCCTGCGCCGCCGCCGACCGTTGCCAGGGGAACGACGCCTCTTCACAGGTCGTGTCCGCGAACAGCGCTTCGTCGATCCCAGCTGAGCTCGCCAGCGGCGTGCCCGGCAGGTTCGGGATCAAACCCTCAGACAGCAGATTCAGGCGCAGCAGCGGATTGGGATCGCCACGCAACGCCGACTGCACCGAGGCCGGCAGCAGAGCTCGCAGCGCCGGGTTCAGATCGCCCGCTCCGATCAGGTTCAGCAGGTCGACGTTGGACAGCGTGGCGCGGTGGCGGTGTCCCGACCCGTCATACACATACCCGCTCAGCGCGTGCTTGTGCAGCCGTGCCGCCAGGCGCGCGACGTCACCCAGTGGGTTGGCGGTGATGCCTGCGCACGCCCGGGCCGAGCACAGCTCTTCGAACACCGGCCTCATCGCCTGGAACATCGATATCGAGAACGGGTCCGACCGGTCGCTCGGCACAACCGAGTCGAGCACGAGCGCTTCGACGTTCTGGGGGTAGCGTTCGGCGTACTCGAGCGCCACCTTCGTGCCGTAGGACACGCCGAACAACACAAGCTTTTCGTAGCCGGCGGCCTGACGGATCGCCTCGACGTCGGCCACCGATTCCTGTGTCGTGTAGGAGCCACGCTTCGCGCCGATCTGCTGGGCGCACCGTTCGAAAGCCCGCCCGATCGCGCCAAACACTTCAGCGCTTTCGAGAGCCGAGCACGCCAGTGGCCCCGACGTTCCGGTGCCGCGCTGGTCGAACACGAGCAGGTCGCGCGTGCCGAGCGCGGGAGCGATCACCCTGGCCGTCGCCTGCGCCAACGGGATCGCCGGCTGGCCCGGCCCGCCCGCGAGTGCGACGACGGCAGCGCGACTGGGTGTGGCGGCCGCCTGCAGGCGCTCCACATTCAGCCCGGTCGTGCCAGGCACAGCGCCACTTCGATCGAGCGGCACATTCAGCGTCGCGCACGAGAACCCCGCGCTGGCCGAGCATGGAGCGAACGTCAGGGCTGTGGCCGGTGCTGCTTGCGCTGCGGCCGGCGCTGTCGAGACGAGCGACGCGCCGAGTACGAGTATCAGTATCCGCCGCAGCACTCCGACAGACGTTATCGACACGTCAGGAGCGCCCGGTGAGCACGTAGCGCAACAGCGCCGCCGCGTCGCCCGCCCGCAACGCCGCGAGTCGTTTCGGGCTCGCCAGCAGGGCGATCGAGCGCGACCGCACGACAGACGTCGAGCCGCTCGACACGAGTTCCGTCGATCTGGGTGCCGTGAGGTGCACACGCTGGCCTCCGAGCGCGCCTGTGAGCGTCCCGTGAGCGTTGATCCTGATCGTGCCGTGAACCGCCGCTGGGCCGCCGATCCGCAACGTGGCGCCGCCGGATGAGACCTTGCCGGACACGGTGACGCCGGGAACGTAGGAGTAGCCGTGCAATACCAGCCCGCTGTGGACGGTCCCGCCCCAGCCGGCCCGCAGGCCGCCTGTGCGCACCGAGGAGAGACCGAGCGGGCTTTCGCCGAGATGTTCGAGCAGGGCCAGGATCATCTGCCGATCGAAGTCCCCGAGCGTCAAAACCACCGCGCCGACGGTGCGTCCCGTAACGCCGTGGTTGCCCATCGCGGGCGGAACCTCGATCAGGCTGCGCGGCGGGAGTGGGGTCGGCAGCAACAACTGGGGCGGTTTCTCATCCTTGCACTGCTGCACCGGCTTGCCGGCGAACAGCGCCTGCAGCGCGTTGTGGGCACAGGAGGTCGGGTCTGAGCCGAGCACCGAGTGGCCCGTGTTGGGTACCACGAGCAGGTGCGCGTCCGGGATCTGGGCCGCCACTGCTCTGGCGTTCGCGGTCGGCGTGCGCAGATCGTCTGCGCCGCTCAGGATCAGCGTCGGCACGTTCGGGAGGGGCGCCGCGTCGACTTCCGGACCTCCGGGTGTGAGCGGCCAGTCGGCGCAGACCGGCACGTCACTCAGCGCGAGCGCGTTGGCCGATGTGAACGGGGCGAACACGCTCCTCGGCCGTGCCCTGAGCGCCGTGAGTCCTTCGCTCAAGCGCGTCTTCGGGCTTGCCGATCGCCTCCACGGGAACACCGTCTCGTCGCAGATCGTGGAGTAGTAGAGCGGCGAATCGAACCCCTCGCTCAATTCCGGTTCTCCCCCTTCCGGTTCACCTTCCGCGCGGGTCATAAGTCGAGCCAATGCCGCGCTGTCGCCCTTCGTCGCCGAGCGCACCGCTGACGGGAATTCGGAGCGCAGGATCGGGTCGAGGTCACCCTCGATCAGGATCCCGATCAAATCGTTGGAGGAGATCCGCGTCGTGTGGGCCACCCCGTCGCCGTCGATCACGCGGCCGCCCACGAATCTGTGTCCCATGCGCTTCACGAGTCCCGCGAGATCGCGCACCGGTTCGTGTGTGATGTGGGCACACGCGCCGGCGCCACATAGCCGTCGCAGAACGCGGCCCACCGCGGCAAAGCTCGTCTCGTCGAACGCTTCCGGCCCGGATGGGGGTACCACCGAGTCCAGCACGAGCGCCTCGACGTGACTCGGGTACTCCTGCGCATAGCGCTCGGCGACCTTCGTCCCATAGGAGGTCCCGTACAGCACAAGCTTTTCGTAGCCCGCCGCTTGGCGGATCGCCTCGACGTCGGCCACCGTGTCCGCCGTCGTATAGAGGCCGCGTGTCGGACCGATCTGTCCGGCGCAGATAGCCACCGCGCCGGGCGAGCCGCCGCCGGTCAAGTGTTCGAAGGCCGGGCACGACAGTGGATGGGAGAGGCCGGTGCCACGCTGGTCGAACGCGATCAGGTCGCGCGTCGAGACGATCGGGCCGAGCACCTGCGTGAACTGGCTCAAGAACGGAATCGCCGACTGTCCCGGGCCGCCCGCGAGCGCGATCACGGCATCTTTCGATTCGCCCACCGGAGAGCGGTGGCGGCGCATCGCCAGCGTGATCGTCCCCGGGGTCCTACCGCTGGGGTCGAGCGGCACAGTCAGGTGGCCGCACGCCACATCGTTGGAGTCTCCGCAAGGCTTCCACGTGATCTGAGCCTGCGCGTCGGCGACACACAGCGCAGCGCACATCGTTGCCGCCAGAATTGTGGTCGCGAGTGTCCTGGCGGCTTGTCGCACCAATCGGAATCTAGCGAACGGTGTAGGCTCGCGCTCCGATGGCATTCGACCGCCAACCGATCACGGCGCCCGGCGCCCCGGCCGCGATCGGCCCCTACAGCCACGCGGTGCGCGCCGGCTCGCTGCTCTTCTGCTCCGGCCAGATCCCGCTCGACCCCGCCACCGGAGAGATCGTCGGCATCACCGCGGCCGAGCAGGCTCGACAGTGCCTCCAGAACCTGACGGCCGTGTGCGACGCCGCCGGCGCCTCGCTCACCGACGCGCTGCGCCTCACCGTCTACATGACCGACCTGGCACGCTTCGCGGAGGTGGGGGAGGTCTACGCCTCGTTCTTCCCGGACTCCCCGCCGGCGCGCGTCGCGGTGGGCGTGGCGGCCTTGCCACGAGGCGCCCAGGTCGAGATCGACGCGATCGTTGCTATCCCTTAATCCTTAATATTTTTGGGGAAGACAGGGCCGCATGCGGCCCTGTCCCTGACCGTGCATGCACGGTCAGGCCGACCGGCGCATGCGCCGGTCGGAACAGCATCAACGATCGCGCAGCTCTGCGCGCTTGACCTTGCCGCTCGCCGTCTTTGGCAGCTCTGCGGCGAACTCCAGGATCCGCGGGTACTTGTAGGGGGCTGTCTCGCGCTTCACGTGCTCCTGGAGCTCGCTCGCCAGCTCGGGCGACGGCTCGTGCCCGTCGCGCAGCACCACGATCGCCCGCACCACCGCTCCGCGCTCCTCGTCGGGAGCCGCCACGGCCGCCGCCTCCGCGACCGCCGGGTGCGCCACGAGCGCCGACTCCACCTCGAAGGGGCCGATTCGATACCCGGCTGAGATGATCACGTCGTCGGCACGGCCCTCGAAGCGCAGGTACCCGTCCTCGTCCTCGCTCACATGGTCGCCTGTCTGCCACGGGCCGCCCTCGCGGCGGTCCTCGACGCTCCAACTGCCGCCGGGCTCGCCGTGTGCCCCGCGGGTGCGCTCGACGCCCTCGCCGAGATACCCCAGGAAGAACGTCGGCACGCTCGTCGGATCGGCCACCAGCTCGCCATCCCGGACCCTCAGGCGCACGCCCGCAAGCGCCTTGCCCATCGAGCCGGCCCGCGACCGCACGCCGATCTCCATGCCGGTCATCTGGCCCGTCTCGGTCTGCCCATACCCGTCACGGATGTCGAGTCCCGTCGCGCTCCTCCACACCTTCAGCACCTCGGGGTTCAGCGCCTCGCCGGCGGCCACCATGCCCTTCAAGCTCGGCAGCGCCCTCAGTGTCGCCCGCTTGGCGATCACCCGGTACTCGGTCGGCGCCATGCACAGCACGTTCACCCGCTCCCGTTCGATCAGATCGAGGCGCTCGTGCGGGTCGAAGCGCGCGTCGTGCAACAGCGCGCTCGCTCCCATCAGCCAGGGGGCGATCCAGGCGTTGCGAGCCGACTTGCTCCACCCGCTCGCGGCCGTGCACCACACGAGGTCTCCTGCTTCGGCGCCCAGCCAGTGTTCGGCCTGCACACGTTGGCCGTACAGGTAGCGCTGCGCGTGCACGACCGCCTTCGGCTCCCCTGCCGTCCCGCTCGTGAACGCGATCAACGCCGGGTCGCTCTCTGCCAAGTCTGCATGCGGAACGTCTCCATCCTGGAATAGAGATTCGTCCGGGACGAAGGCCACCGGACAGTCAGGGGTGGCGGCCTGGAGCTCTGCCCTGTTGCGCTCGTCCGCCACGATCAAGGCGGGGCGCGCTACCTCCAGTCGCAAACGCAGGTCCTTGGCTCGCAGCTGCTCGGTGCACGGCAACGCCACGGCGCCGATGCGAAAGCACGCCATCATCGTCAGTACCCACTCCGGCCGGTTGCCGATCAGCGTCATCACCACGTCACCCTTGCGTACTCCCCGTGCGAGGAGCGCGCCGGCCATCCCGCCGCCGGCCCGCTCCACCTCAGCGAACGTCCACTCACGGCGGTGTCCATCGCGCGCCAGCTCCGCCAGCGCCAGCCGCTCGGTGGGCTGGGCGGCAATGAGGTCTCGGGCGAAGTTCACGGCGGCGCAGTCTCGCAGAGTGCGCGCGCTCTCAGGACTGCCAGAGGGCGCACAGGGGGACGGCGGCCAACCGGTCGCCAAACGGAAGGGTTCGCTCGCCGGTGTACAGCACGACTCCGAACGCAAAGCGTTCGCCGAGCTTGTCGCGTAGGTAGCGAAGTCCGGCGAAGTCCTTGGACTTGATCGTGGCGGCCGTCTTGACCTCAACCCCCGCTACGGCGCCGCCGCGCAGCTCCATGACCACGTCGATCTCCCGCTGCTCGCTATCCCTGTAATGAAAGAGGGCGGGCGAATGTCGAGACCACTCCTTCTGGCGCAACAGCTCCATCGCGACGAAGGTCTCGAAGACCTGACCTGCCAGCGATGCGTCGTGCACGATCCGACTGGCGTCTGCGTTCATCAGGTGGGCGAGCAGCCCCGAGTCCGTTACGTACAGCTTCGGCGTCTTGATGTAGCGGCTGCCGAGGTTGCTGTGCCACGGTTGCAGACGCCACACCAGAAAGAGCTCTTCGAGTATCCGGACATGCGATGCGGCGGTCTTGTTGTCGATCCCCAGATCTACGCCGATGGCTCGTGTGCTCATCAGGTTCGCGGAGCGAGACGCGATCACGCTCGGCAAACGTTCGAGGCCGTCGATCCGGCGTACGCGAGCGACGTCCTCCAGGTCGTGTGCGAGGACCGTCGCAATATAGCTTTCGAAGAATCGCTCGCGGATACGTGCGCTGCGTCCCTGCGCCCTGGGAAACCCGCCTGTCGCAATGCGCTCCGCGTAGGCGCCACGTCCCACCTGTGCACGCTGGACGCGTGGGGGGTCGCGGTCGAACAGACGGTCGATGAAGCTGCCGTGTCGATTCTCGATCTCCCCCTGAGAGAACGGCCACAACCGGACGTAATCAACCCTTCCCGGCAGCTTGTCGACGATCGTCGGAAGTGTGAGGATGTTCGCGGAGCCCGTGAGAAGAAACTGTCCTGGTGCGTCGTTCGTGTCCAGACGCGCCTTGATGGCGAGCATCAGGTCAGGCGCGCGCTGTACCTCGTCGATGACAGATCGATCGTCGAGTCCGGCCACGAAGCCGGTCGGGTCTTCCAACGCCGCGCGGCGGGTTGCGTCGTCATCGAGCGTGATATAGGCCGCGGGATGCTCCCGCTCCGCGATCTGCTTGACCAGCGTGCTCTTACCAGTCTGGCGTGCGCCGAGCACGCAGACCGCGCGGGCGTCCGAAAGGGCCTCAGCGACGATCGGGCGGATGCTCCTTTCGACGAGCTTTGGGGGCATCATCGAAAGGATAGGGCAACCACCTGACAAATGAGGAATGCAGGGCCTGCGAAGTGAGGAATATTTCCCCCGCTAAGTGAGGAGTACAGGCCCTGACAAATAAGGAGTCAACGCATCGGTGTGTGGAGCGATTCGAATCGCGTCTGGAGGATCTGAGCCGCCGGGCTGATTTGTCTTCCCCCTCCCAGGTATCCTGTCTGGACATCCGATTTCCGACCCTGGAGCCCCACGCATGGCCGTAGCCCCCGCCCCCTACACCGAGAAGACCGACGAGCAGAAGGCCATCACCGAGATGGTGCGCCAGTTCGCCGACGAGCAGATCCTCCCCAACGCCGAGCACTACGACCACGAGGACCTCTTCCCGGGGCCGATCGTCGAGCAGATGAAGGAGCTCGGCCTGTTCGGGGTCACGATCCCCGAGGAGTACGGCGGCATGGGCCTCGATTTGACGACCTACGCGATGATCGTCGAGGAGCTCTCGCGCGGCTGGATCTCGATCTCGGGGGTCGTCAACACCCACTTCATCGGCTCCTACCTGCTCATGAAGTTCGGCTCAGACGAGCAGAGGCAGAAGTACCTGCCGCGCATGGCCACCGGCGAGATACGCGCCGCCTTCTCGCTGTCCGAGCCCGAGCTCGGCTCCGACGTGCAGGCGATCAAGACCTCCGCCAAGAAGGGCGAGGACGGCCGCTACGAGATCAACGGGCAGAAGATGTGGGTCACCAACGGCCTGATGTCCGACCTGGTGTTCGTGCTCGTCAAGACCGATCCCGACGCCCAGCCGCGCCACAAGGGCTTCACCTGCTTCATCGCCGAGAAGCAGGGCGGTGTCTCGAAGAACACGGGCGACTACGCCGGCCTTACCGTCCCCCCGAAGCTCGAAAAGATGGGCTACAAGGGCGTGGAGTCGACCGAGCTCGTATTCGACGGCTATCGCTGCCCGGCCGAGAACATCCTCGGTGGCGAGGACGCGGGCCTCAACAAGGGCTTCCCCCAGATGATGGACGCGCTGGAGGTCGGTCGTGTCAATGTCGCCGCACGCGGCGTCGGCATCGCCCAGCGCGCCCTGGAGCTGGGACTGCGCTACTCCCAGGAGCGCAAGACGTTCGGCAAGCCGATCGCAGAGCACCAGGCGATCCAGTTCAAGCTCGCCGACATGGCCACGCAGGTCGACGCTGCGCGGCTGCTCACACTGCGCGCCGCGCGCCTGAAGGACGCCGGCGAGCGCTCGGACCTGGAGGCGGGGATGGCGAAGCTGTTCGCGTCAGAGGCGGGGCGCTTCTGCGTCGAGGAGTCGTTCCGCATCCACGGCGGCTACGGGTACTCCAAGGAATACGAGATCGAGCGCCTGTACCGGGACGCGCCGCTGCTCCTGATCGGCGAGGGCACGAGCGAGATCCAGCGCATGGTGATCGGGCGCAAGC
>PLYX01000098.1 GCA_003151895.1 Solirubrobacterales bacterium | reverse complement strand
TCACGCGGCGGATCTCCTCGTCGCGTCCGATCACCGGGTCGAGCTTGCCCTGCTCGGCGAGCTCGGTGAGGTCGCGCCCGAAGCGCTCGAGTGGCTTTTGCTCCTCCTCCGGCGGGGGCGCCGTCGCGGCGGCGCCGGGCATCTGTCCGTCAGGTGGGGTCATCGCTTGCCATCCTCCGCACTATAAATGCCATTGTATATATAAACGTAGTCACTATCGCAAAATTTCAAAATCGAGTCACCACCACTCCCAGCCTTCACAGCCGCCCCCCTGGTCTCGGGGGCGCTTGAAACGGCGAGCGGGCATCCGCGGCGCGCACGAGCTGCGTCCCAGGCCCGCCCCCGCGAAACGGGACCAGCTCCGCGCGGAAGGAGCGCCGGACCTGCTCCAGCTCCTGGGCGAGCTCCACCTGGGCGCGCAGCGCCTGCAGCTCGAGCTCCTCGATACGCGCATGCATGCCCTGCACCTCGGACTCGAGGTCGAGCACGCGCTGCACCCCGGCGAGGTTGAGGCCGAGCTCGGCCGTCATCTCGTGGACGCGGCGCAGCTTCTCGACGTCCTGTTGGGAGTAGAGGCGCGTGCCCTTCGGCGAGCGCTTCGGCTCCACCAGCCCGCGCGCCTCGTACATACGCAGCGTCTGCGGGTGCATGTCGGCGAGCTCCGCGGCGACGGAGATCATGAACACGCCACGGTCGGTCTCGACCTCGACGCGCGTGACGCGCTTCTCGCTCACGAGGATGCCTCCGAGAACAGCTTGGCCCGGGGGTTGCCGTCCATGACCTTGGAGAGTTGCTCCACAGCAGCCTCCTGCTCGGAGGTGAGCTTCTCGGGCACGTCGATCGTGAAGCGGTAGTGGATGTCTCCACGGGCGGGGGTGGTGGGTGGGGATCCCAATCCCCTGGAGCCGAGCTTGGGCGCGCCCTCGCCGCGCAGGCGTTGGACGGTGCCATGCCGTGTGCCCGGCTTCACACGCAGCGTCTTCGATCCCGCGAGCGTCGGCACGCGCACCTCGCCGCCCCGCAAGGCCTCGGGAATCGTGAGCGGCACCTCTACCTCCAGATGCTCGCCCTTGCGCTTGAACACTGGCGACGGTGCGACGTGTGTGACCACGTACAGGTCGCCCGCGGGGCCGCCGCGCAGTCCCGCCTCGCCCTTGCCGGGCACCCTGATACGCGATCCCCCCTTCACGCCGGCGGGGATGTTGACGCGGAATTTCTTGACGGTGCGCACGGCGCCCGAGCCACCGCAGGTGGGACAGGGATCCTCGATCACGGTGCCGCTGCCACCGCAGCGCGAGCAGGGCTGGGAGATCGAGAACATGCCCTGGCCCTGGGTCTCGATTCCGCGTCCCTCGCAGCGCGGGCAGACCTTCGGGGTGGTGCCGGGCTTGGCGCCGGTGCCGTGGCAGGTCGAGCAGACGCCGCTCATGGACACCGACAGCGGAACCTGGGCACCCGAGATCGCCTGGTCGAAGGAGATCCGCACCTCGGTCTCCAGGTCTCCTCCGCGCTGCGGGCGCGAGCGGGCGCGCCGGCCGCCGGGGCCACCCGCGCCTCCGCCGCCGCCGCTGAACAGGTTGGAGAGGATGTCCCCCATCGAGGAGGCGTCGAAGTCGANNGTCGTACTGCTTGCGCTTCTCGGGGTCGCCGAGCACGTCGTGGGCTTGTGAGATCTCCTTGAAGCGCTCCTCGGCCTGCTTGTCGTCGGGGTTGCGGTCGGGGTGATACCTCCGCGCGAGCTTGCGATAAGCCTTCTTGATCTCCTCGGGCGTCGCCTTCTTGTCGACCCCGAGCGTCTTGTAGTAGTCGGGACGCGTTGCCATCTGGGCCCCTGACTACGCGGCCACCAGGACGCGGGCCGGCCGGATGATTGTGTCGCCCCTGCGGTAGCCGTTCTGGTAGACCTCGGCGACGGTGCCGCTGACGGCGCCCCCGACGGGCTGCTGGGCCATCGCCTCGTGCTGGTTGGGGTCGAACGGGAGGCCCAGCGGAGCGAACGCCTCGACCCCCACACGCGCGAGCGCGGCGCTCAGCTCCGAGCGCACCAGGCGCACGCCCGCGAGCAGCGGGTCCTCCGCCTCCGCCGCCTCGATCGCCCGGTCGAGGTTGTCGAGCGCCGGCAGCAGCTCCTTGGCCAGCTTGGCCACGCCGCGATCCTGCGCTAGAGCAGCGTCGCGCGCGACGCGCTTGCGGTAGTTCTCGAAGTCGGCCTGCGTGCGCTGCGCGAGCGCGAGGTACTCGTCGCGCTCGGCCGCGGTACTCACCAGCTCACCGTGTGCCCTCAGGGTATCGAGCTCGCCCTCGATCTCGGTTGCATCGCCATCCTCCGTGCCCAACCCATGCTCCCCCTTGGGGTCCACCCCCGGCTTGCCGGGGGTGGGGGAGTGCGCGTCCCGCGCCGGCTTGACCTCCTCAATCATCAGCTCTTGCCCTCGTCGACGACCTCTGCATCGACGACGTCCTCCTCGGCGCCCGTGCCGTCGCCGGCCTGCTCGCCGCCATCGCTGTCGCCTGACGCGGCGGCCTGGGCCTGGGCCTGCTGGTACATCGCCTCGGAGACTGCGTGGAAGGCGCTCTGCAACGCCTCGGTGCGCGCGTTGATCGAAGCAGGGTCGTCTGACTCGAGCGACTCGCGCACCTCCTTGATGGCCTCCTCGATGCGAGCCTTGGAGTCGGCGTCGACCTGGTCGGCGAGCTCTGAGAGCTGACGCTCGGCCTGGTAGGCGGCGTTCTCGCCGTTGTTGCGAGCCTCGGCCAGCTCGCGAGCCTTGCGGTCCTCCTCGGCGTGAGACTCGGCGTCGGTGACCATCCGCTTGATCTCCTCCTCGGAGAGCCCGGAGCCGGCCTTGATCTCGATCTTCTCCTCCTTGCCGGTGCCGAGGTCCTTGGCCGAGACGT
>PLYX01000177.1 GCA_003151895.1 Solirubrobacterales bacterium | reverse complement strand
CCGACTTCGACCCTGAGGACTTCGACCACGTGGCGCTCTTCAACCGCGAGCACGAGTGGATCGAGATGCGCTTGCGGGCGCGCCGCGAGCACACCACTACGGTGCACGACCTCGGCCTGTCGGTGCACTTCGAGCAGGGCGAGGAGATGCGCACCGAGATCAGCGCGAAGTTCACCAGGAACCGCATCGACGGCGACCTGTCCGCCGCGGGCCTGGAGCTCGTCAGCTGGCTGACCGACCCCGAGGAGCTGTTCGCGCTGACGCTCTCGCGGCCTGCCTCCCTATAGGCTCCCGCCCCATGCGGATCGAGGGAAGCTCAGCGCTCGTCGTCGGAGGCGCGTCGGGACTTGGGGAGGCCACGGTTCGGCGCCTGCACGAGCAGGGTGCGACCGTGACGATCGCGGACGTCAACGCTGAGAAGGGCACGGCACTGGCGGCGGAGCTGGGTGTCGAGTTCGTCGCGTGCGACGTGCGCGAGGAGACGCAGGTCCAGGCGGCGGTCGAGCGGGCCGCGGCGGACCGCGGGTTGCGCATCGCCGTGTGCTGCGCGGGCATCGGCTGGGCACAGAAGGTGGCCGGCTCCAAGGGCCCGCACCCACTGATGCCGTTCGAGACGACCATCCAGATCAACCTGATCGGGACGTTCAACGTGCTGCGGTTGGCCGCCACGGCGATGATCGCAAGCGAGCCACTGGAGGATGGGGAACGGGGCGTGTGCGTCAACACCGCCTCGATCGCGGCCTTCGACGGCCAGATCGGCCAGATCGCCTACTCGGCCTCGAAGGGAGGCGTGGTGGGCATGACGTTGCCGGCCGCACGCGATCTGGCCCAGCAGGGCATCCGCGTGAACACGATCGCCCCGGGCCTGTTCGACACGCCGCTGCTGGCGGCCCTGCCAGAGGAGACCCGCAACAAGCTCGGCGCAGGCGTCCCCTTCCCCCGGCGGCTCGGCACGCCCGACGAGTACGCCGCGCTCGCCTGTCACATCGTCGAGAACCGGATGCTCAACGGGGAGACAATCCGGCTCGACGGGGCACTGCGCATGCCACCGCGCTGAGCGCGTCAGCACCGCCCGCTCAACGCTCGCGAGGCTCTAGCCCGAGCAGATCGCGCCAGGATTTTGGCAGCCAGTCCTTCCCCGAAGGCATCGTGAACTGCTCGAAATGGGTCTCGGTCGAGTACGTCTTGGGTGTATCACGCTCGCCGGTGTTCCCGCCGCTTGGCTCGGGATGCTCGCGCTTGCGATGCAGTGAGAGCTTCATAGAGATCACACTACCAGCCCCGCAAACGCAAGAATGATCGCCAGACCCATGAGAGCAATAGCTCCGGTGAGCAGTGGCATCTTGCGCGCGAGGGCACGTCGATTGACGATCATGTCGGCGGCAAGGTCTTCGATAAGCCACTGCTCGAGTTCCTCGTCGTCATGTGTCTCTCGGTCATAGAGGATGTCCGCCACGAGTGGACCGGCTCGCTTACCTCCCTTGACCAGCAGTGCGCGCAATGCCAAGCCGAGGGATAGGCCAATCGCTGCGAGCGCGATGCTCCAAACTTGATGGTATGGCCTCACGCCCGCGACGATCGCGGCGAGCGCGGCGTCAGCGCCAACCACACCAATCGCTGTAGCGTCCAAACCGATAGAGCGCGAAGCCTGTGCCTGCAGCTGGCTCTGCGCAAGCGAACGTAGCGCAGCCGCAAGGCTCGGCTTGATCTCCTGAGCGTTCATCGCTCTTCCTATTCCGACGAGCGACGGTCAACGGGACGGTCACATCGTCGAGAACCGGATGCTCAACAGAGAGGTTGGCCGCCTCGACGGCGCCCTGCGCATGCCACCGCGCTGAGCGCGGGACCCGCCGGCAGCGTCCTGATGGCTCAGGCGGGAGATGTCTCGTATTACGACGCAGCCGAAGCGGCGTCGCAGCCTGCGAAACCTCCGATCGGGCCGCTTGTTCGGTCTGTGCCCGTGGCCCAGTGCGGACCTGGCCGAGTTCTCCGATTCGTGGTGTCGCGCTGGGACGTTTAGCTGATCGCGCGGGGGCCAGACGCTCGCACAGCGAGCAGGTGGCGTGAGAGGAACTCGACCTGGTCTGCCACCACGCGTTCGAAACCGCCACCCAGGAACCCACCGAAGTGGTCGATCGGATAGGCGCCCCGCTCGCTACGCGGCGCACGCTCGACGGTCCGCTCGGCAGCCCCACGCGGCGCCATGTGGTCCCGTTCGCCAATACAGACGAACAGCGGACAGCGCACGCGGTTGGCCACTCGGACCGGTCGGTAGGTGAGCTTCGCAAACGTAAGTGGCAAGAACTCGTTGCGCCAGAGGGAGCGATCGCCACAGATCGCTTCGAAACCGGGGAGCGCCTCGGGCTGCGTGAAGAAGGCATAGGAGCCCGGCTGCCCCACAACCGGGATGTGCATCCGCCGGCGGCCCGCCACGTTGCGCAACGTATCGACGGTCGCCCGGAACAAGTTACGCCTTGGCATTCTCCGCACGAACGCGATCACGTCCGTCATCGGACACAGGGCGATAGCAGCCGCGATCTCCTGGTCACCAGCCGCCGTGTAAATGGCGTGGCCGCCGGCGACCGAGAAGCCCCACACGGCCACCGCATCACCGTCCACGCCCTCCAGTCCGCGAGCGAAGGACACGGCCGCCCGGAAGTCGACACGCTGCAGGTCGAGGTCAACGAACTGGCGGGGCTCGCCGCCGCTGGCGCCGAAATGGCGGAAGTCGAACGCGAGTGCCGTCACCCCGATACCCGCGAACCGCTCCGCAAAGGCGGGCAGGCCGTCATCGCGCGTAAGGCTGAAACCGTTAGCCATAACGACGCACGGCGTAGTTTCCCCGGACGCAACCTCCGGCCGGTAGATGCGGGCCGCACAGTCCACGCCATCGGAGCGGAACGTCGTCTCCTCGACCCTCACCGCCGCGATCATAGCCGCACATCCAGCATCACGGGCACTCACTGCTCATCGCGCAAAGCGACACCGAGCTCGGCGTCTGCTCGGACCGACGCTGCTCGTCCCAGGCGGGCGTCTCGCCACCGATAGTCCGTGCGCTTCCTATCAGGCGCAAAGTGCAAGCCGAAGCTCCGCAAGATACATGCCATCTGGCTGCTATGTATAGTGTTTGGACATGACAGCGTTGGCAACACCGAAGCGAGCTCGCCGCACCCAGGCGGAGCGCCGAGATGCGACCCGCACGGCGCTCCTTGACGCTGCGATGGAGTGCCTCGTGGAGGAGGGTTATGCGAACACCACCACCCGGCGCATAGCCGAGCGCGCTGGTGTGACGCCCGGAGCGTTGCAGCATCACTTTGCGAGCAAGGCCGAGCTACTCAGCGAGGCCGTCCGCCACATTCGCGCGAAGTTCTCACAGAAGATGCTCGCGCAAGGGCCGCCAGACGCACCATCGGTGGACGCGCGCTCCGAACAGCTCCTGGACCGCATGTGGGAGGTACACACGGGACCTGTGTTCCATGCCTACATAGAGCTGCTGGTCGCAGCACGCACCGACCCCGAGCTGCGCGCGACGCTCGCCGACGTGCAACACGAAGTCGCCAGCTTGAACGCCGCTGCTGCGCCCATCCTCTTTCCCGAGACGGCAGACCAGCCGGGGTTTGCTCAACTCATTGACACCGGGCAAGCAGCTATTCGAGGCCTCGCGCTGCTTGCGTTCGTCGACGAGGCTGAAGCCGAGCGGATGTGGCCGATCACCCGACAGCACCTGATCGCGCTCCGCCCCGAACTCTTCAGCAAAGCCGAACCTTCGCGATGAGCACCAACGCGACATTAGCGAGGTTGTCCCGTAGCGCGTAGAACTTCGTAGGTGGCGGTTCTCCCGCCTCGTCCGGTCCCGCTGGGACCGTGGCGAGTGCAAATCAGTCCATAGAGACGAGAGGAACCGCCATGAGAACGGTAGAGCAGGAGCAGGACGCACGCCCGGAGCACGTATTGCCGCAAGGAGTGCAGGACGCGCTGGGCGAGCTGGCCGGCGCGGCGAAGGAAGGGCTGCTGGCGCTCAGCGTCGGTGTCGGGCTGGGCGTGCTCAGCGAGATGATGGAGGCCGAGCTGGATGAGGTCGTCGGCCCCAAGCACGCCAATAACGCGCAGCGCAGCGCGGTGCGTCACGGCCATGAGGATGGTGAGGTCACGCTGGGTGGCCGGCGGGTGGTCGTGAAGCGTCCACGCGCCAGGAGCGCTGATGACGCACATGAGGTGCCACTGGCGACCTACGCGTATTTCGCTGACCGTGACCCGTTGACGCGGGTGGTGCTGGAGCAGATGCTCGCCGGTGTCAGCACGCGCAGGTTCTCGCGTACCCGCGAGCCCGTCGGTGAGGAGGTCCTCGCCGACGAGCGCTCGGCGTCGAAGTCTGCGGTCAGCCGCGAGTTCGTCGGGCGCACCCGTGAGCACCTGGACGCGTTGATGAGCCGTGAGCTGGGAGACGTGCGCCTGGCGGCGTTGATGGTCGACGGGATCGAGCTGAAGGGCCGCTGCTGCGTTGTCGCGCTGGGCGTAACGACCGAGGGGGTCAAGCTCCCGCTGGGATTGTGGGACGGCTCCACGGAGAACAAGACCGTCACGGCTCACCTCCTCGCCGATCTCGTCGACCGGGGCCTTGACGTCGAGCAGGGCGTGCTCGTGGTCCTGGACGGCTCAAAGGCGCTCAGAGCGGCGGTCGGGGAGGTCTTCGGGCCCGTCCCGGTGCAACGCTGTATTCGTCACTATGCCGACG
>PLYX01000265.1 GCA_003151895.1 Solirubrobacterales bacterium | reverse complement strand
CACTTCCACATCCTGCGCCGCCGCAAGGAGGGGGTCGAGGATTGGATCGACGCCTCGGTCGAGAAGATCGGCGCCGTGCCCACGCTCAACGAAGTGTTGCTGCCGGCGATGAAGGAGGTGGGCGACAAGTTCGGCGCGGGTGAACTGATCCTCCCGTTCGTGCTGCAGTCGGCGGAGGTGATGAAGCGNNACATCGGCAAGTCGCTCGTGAACACCATCTTGACCAACAACGGCTACACCGTCGTGGACCTCGGCAAGCAGGTGCCGATCCAGACGATCCTCGACGCCGCCCAGGAGCACGAGGCGACCGCGATCGGGCTGAGCGCGCTGCTCGTGTCGACCTCCAAGCAGATGCCGGCGTGCATCCAGGAGCTGCACTCCAAGGGGTTGCAATACCCGGTGCTGATCGGCGGGGCGGCGATCAACAGAGCGTTCAGCTACCGCGCGCTGTATCCCGGCGGCAAGGATTCCGAAGAGCAGTACGAGCCGGGCGTGTTCTACTGCAAGGACGCGTTCGAGGGACTGTCGGTGATGGACCAGCTGATCGACACGGGCGCGCACGACGCATTGTTGGAGAAGCTGCGCACCGGGGCCACCGCCTTCCGCGAAAAGGGGGAGCAGCCCGTTGAGGAGATCAATCTTGCCGACGACTCCGTGCGCTCCGCCGCGCGGACCGACGTGCCCACGCCCACGCCGCCGTTCTGGGGAGTGCGCGAGATCCCGGTGGACCTGGAGGAGGTGTACAGCCACCTCGACACACATGTGCTGTTCAAGCTGCACTGGGGCGGCAAAGGCGTGAAGGGCGAGGCGTGGCGGCAGCTGGTGGACGAGGACTTCCGCCCGCGCCTGGAACGCATGTGGGGCGAGCAGGACTACCTGCACCCGAAGGCGCTGCTCGGCTTCTTCCCGTGCTATGCGGAAGGCAACGACATCGTCGTGCTCGCCTGTCCCCGTGAGGGGGACCCGCGCGTGACCGGCCCGGACGCGGCGCTCGACGCGGGGGCCCCGGCCGGCGACGGAACCCTAGACGCAGCCGACCCGACGAGCGAGCTGACGCGCTTCGTGTGCCCCCGCCAGCCCAAGGGCGATCGCATCTGCCTGGCCGACTTCTTCAGGCCCGCCGTGGACGGCAAGCCGCCCGAGGAGCTTGACGTGATCGCGGTGCAGGCCGTGACCGTCGGCTCGGAGGTGACCGAGCTGATGGCCAAGCTCGAGTCCGACGGCGAGTTCGCCGAGCAGCTGTTCGTGCACGGCCTCGGCGTGCAGACGGCCGAGGGACTCGCCGAGTGGTTGCACTGGCGCGCGCGCGAGATGCTCGCGATCCCGAGCACCCAGGGCCGGCGCTACTCGTGGGGCTATCCCGCGGTGCCCGAGCAGGCAGAGCACCTGAAGGTGGAGAAGCTGCTCGGCCTTGACCAGATCGGCATGAAGATCACCGACGGCTACGCCCCGGTGCCCGAGCAGTCCACGCTCGCGCTCGTCGCCCACCACCCGCAGGCGATCTACTTCGGCACACGCCAGGGCCGCCTGCTCCCCGACGGCTCGCCGGACGACGTCATCAAGGGCTCCCCCCGCGACCCGTCCCTATCAAGGCCAGCTTCTGTGGACGCGACAAGCTCTTGATGCGCAACTCCTCGCGCATCGCAGCGCTGCGGTCGGGCATCGGCGCCGAGAAGGCCAACTCGACCGGCAGGCGGCTTGCCGTATAGCGACTCGCCTTCCCGTCTGAGTGCCTTGCAAGACGGCGGGTAAGGTCGTTGGTCCAGCCCGTATAGAGCGTGCCATCTCGGCAACGCAGCACGTAGACCCAAGCATCGCTCACGGTTGGACGCGTGAGGGTGCGCGCCTGGGGGTCCCTAGCGGCGGGAGCTTGACGGGCGTGGCGTGCATCGTGCGCAGGCGCACGTCCTTCCAGGAGAGGCCCTCGTTGACGAGCGCGGGCGCTCCCATGATGACGGCGGTGGCGACCTCGACGGCCTGCAACACGATCCCGTAGGCGAGCGCGTCGGCCGTGGGGACGTGGTAGGCGCCGGCAAGGACCGCGACGCACGCCGCCTGGAAGACGCCGACGTTGGCGGGCGTGGCGGGGACGGCGGCGGTTACGTTGACCGCGAACAGGACGGCCGCGGCAGCGGCGAAACCCACCTTTCCGGACAGGCCGAGCGCCATCAACAAGAGCCAGCAGGAGAGCCACTGAAGGCCCCACGCCGAGAGCTGGAGCACGGTAGCGGACGCGGCCTGGCGCGGGTTGCGAAACACGCACAGCCCGGCGCGCACGCGCAGGAGCGCGGCGCGTATGTTCGCGAGCAGCCGTGCGAGCCGCTCCGAGCGCGATACCGCCGCGCGCGGCACGAGCACCGGCGCCAGCAACAATGCGATCAACACCGCAATGGGGGCCAGCGCGACCGCGAGCAGCGCGTTCGTGTGGTTGCCGGCGAAGCTCACGCTCGAGAACATCACGCCGCCGAGGATCGCCAAGGCGAGCAGGTTGAGCAGGGTCTGGGAGACCATCGTGCCAAGCACGACAGGGAGCGTCTCGCGCGCCCGGCCGAGACGGCGCGCGACGATCAGGGCGCGCGATGGCTCTCCCAGGCGAGCGGGCAGCGTGGCTGACATGAGCACGCCGATGAACGTTCCCTGCAAGGCATCCCTGCGCCGCGCGACGCGCCAGGTTGGGGCCGCCTTGAGGATCGCGTGCCAGGCGATGCCGCGCACGAACATCGACGCGCACATCACCCCCACGCCGGCCGCGACGAGGCCGGGCGAGGAGGCGACGAGGCTTGCCACCACGCGGGTGACGCCGATCCGCTGAAGCGCGAGGAAGGCAAGCGCGATGCCCGCGAGCGAGCTCGCGATCAGCGCCATGCGCGAAAGCACGCGCAGCGCACGACGCTCGACCGTGGGCGTGGGCTCCAAGCTCGGCAGGCGACGCGCGGGCATGCGCGGGCGCAGGTCGGCCGGCGCGAATCCGTGGCGCACGGCGATCCGCGCCATCCACGTAGCGGGCTGCCCGACGGCGATCGCCTGCTCGTAGCAGTCGGCGACCTCCTCGGCGACGTGCGACCAGGAGAAGCGCTCGGCGCGCGAACGCGCGGAAGCGGCCATGCTCGCGCGCCGAGCCGGGTCGAGCGCCAGCGCGCGCAAAGCCTCGGCCAGTGCGAGCGCGTCGCCCGGGGGCACGAGCAGCCCGTCGAGCCCGTCGCGCGCCACATCGCGGTAGCCGGGGATGTCGGACGCGAGGACCGGCGTGCTCGCGGCGAACGCCTCGGTGAGGACCATCCCAAAGCTCTCGCCGCGCAACGACGGCGCGCACAAGACGTCGGCGTGGGCCAGCTCGGTGGCCTTCTCCTCCTCGGACACCTTCCCCAGCGCGCGCACACCGCGGTCGTCGAGCAGCAGCGGCGCGATCTCCGCGGCGCTCGCGCCGACGAGCGTGAGCGTCGCCGGGATGTGCTCGCGCAATGCCTCGAACGCGCGCAGCAGCACCGGCAGCCCCTTGCGCTCGACGGCCTGCCCGATGAACAGGATGCGCA
>PLYX01000243.1 GCA_003151895.1 Solirubrobacterales bacterium | reverse complement strand
GGGCGACGTCGGGCAGCTCGTCGAGCGACTTCAGCCCGAACAGCTTGAGGAACTGCGTGGTCGTGCGGTACAGCACGGCGCCGAACTGGGAGCGCCCGGACTCTTCCACCAGCCCGCGCTCCAGCAGCGTGGAGGCCGCCGAGTCGGCGCTCACACCGCGGATGCGGGTGATCTCCGGGCGGGAAACCGGCTGCAGGTAGGCCACGATCGCGAGCGTCTCCGCCTGCGCCGGCGTCAGCACCGATGCGCGCGGACGGCTAAACAGGCGTCTGGCCGACTCCTCGGACTCGGGGTCGCTCGCGAACGTGAACCCTCCGCCCAGCTCGCGCAGGTGGATGCCGCTGCGACCGGGGGCGTACCGTTCCGCAAGCTCCACGAGCGCGGCGATCACCCCGAGCTCCTCAGTTGCCGCCGCGTCTGCCAGCTCTTGTGGACTGAGCGGGTCGGGCGCAAGGAACAGCAGCGTCTCGATCGTGCGCACGATCACCGGCTCCGGCTCGGGCAGCCCTTCGATGTCCAGGGCGCTGGTGGCGGCGCCGCCCTCGACGGTGGCGCCTTCGACAGCAGCGCCTTCGACGGGCTCGGCGCCCTCGGGCTCAGCGTCCTGGATGGAGTCGCTTACCTGCTCTGACTCGACGTCGGTGGCTGACACACCGTCTTGATCGGCAGATGGCTGCTCATCCTCAAGCGCCGGCTGCTCCTGCCCCGGCTGATCCTGCTCCGGCTCCTCGCTCAACCCGCGAGTCCTCCGGCGCGCGCCAGCGGCGACTCGCCCATGCGGGGACCGGCCGCGGCGGCGACCGCGTGGACGGCTATCTCACCGAAGCTCTCGTCCTGCTCCCACCACGCTTCCCCACGCTTGTAGAGCTCCAGCAGCGCGAACACGGTGACGGCGACGGTCATGCGATCCTCGCCGCGCACGGCCTCCTCGAAACTGAACCGCCCGCGCCGCAACAGCCCGCGCAGGTGGTCGAGGCGCTCGGCGACGGTGACGCGCTGAGTCGAGATGTGGCGCAGGCTGATCGTGGGCGGCATCAGCAGCAGTCGCCCGAGCGCCTGGCCGAGCACCGCGGGGTCCTGGGAGCCATCGGTTGGGGGGGTGATCGTCTTGCGCAGATGGGCAGGCAGCGGGGCGCTGCGGAAGCGCACGCCCTCCTCGCGGGCGAACAGCTCGAGCAGGTGCGTCGAGGCCGAGCGGTAACGGCGCGCCTGCAGCATCCGCTCGAGCAGCTCCTCGGCGGCCTCGGCGGGCTCGATGTCGAGCAGCTCCTCGCCGTCCTCGGCGAGCATCAGGCGCGACTTCAGTTCGAGCAAAGCGGCGATCAAGACGATGAACTCGGTGGCGGTCTCCAGGTCGAGCTCGCCGCGACCCTCGAGATGGTCGAGGTAGGCGAGCACGACGTCGGCGAGCTCCAGATCGAGCAGGTCCACCTCTTCACGCAGGACGAGCGCGAGCAGCAGGTCGAACGGGCCGCTGAATATCTCGAGGTCGAGGTCGAGCGCGGGAAGCGTCACCGGCCTACCGTACCGGTCACTCCCGACGTTGCGAGCCGCAATCCGCTCAACGTGGCGCTCTGACCGTGCGCGGCGGGCCGACACCCATGCAGTCGCGCACGTCGGCGAGGGTATCGGAGGCGATCGCGCGCGCGCGGGCGGCGCCATCTGCGAGCACCGTCTCCAGCGCATCCTCGTCGGCGCGCAGCTCCACGTAGCGCGCGCGGATCGGCGCGAGCATCTCCACGACCGCGTCCGCCACCGCTGCCTTGAGGTCGCCGTAGCCGCGCGCGTCGCGCATCTCCGCTTCGACCTGCTCGGGCGTGTGGCCCCGCGCGACGGCGAGGATCTCGATCAGGTTCGAGACGCCCGGCTTCTCTGGCGCGCGCACGATCTCCTTCCCGGAGTCGGTCACGGCGCCCTTGATCTTCTTGACGATCGCGGATGGCTCGTCGAGCACGTACACGGTGCCCGCCTCAGACCCGCCGGTGGTGGACATCTTGCGCGTGGGGTCCTGCAGGTCCATGATGCGCGCGCCGATCTCGGGGATGCGGTGCTCGGGCACGACCAAGACCTCCTCGCCGTCGCCGCTTGCCTGCCCCCCGCCATGGGGGGTCCCCGGACGGGGGAAGCGCGTGTTGAAGCGACGCGCCACGTCGCGCATCAGCTCCAGGTGCTCGCGCTGGTCCTCGCCGACCGGCACCTCGTGCGCGCGATAGGCGAGCACGTCGGCGGCCTGCAGGACCGGGTAGAGGAGCAGGCCGGCCGACACCAGCTCACGCTGCGTCACCGACTTGTCGCGGAACTGGTGCATACGCTGCAGGCGACCCAGCTCGGTGACCGAGCAGAGCAGCCAGCACAGCTCGGTGTGCTCGTGGACGTCCCCCTGGCGAAACAGGATGCAGCGCGAAGGGTCGAGGCCCGCGGCGAGCAGCAGCGCCGTGAGGTCGTACACGCTGCGGCGCAGCTCGGCGGGCTCATACGCGACGGTCGTGGCGTGCAGGTCGACGATGCAGTACAGCGCCTCGCCCCTGTCCTGGCCGTGCACGTACTGGCGAATCGCGCCGATGTAGTTGCCGAGGTGCTTGGTGCCCGTGGGCTGGATGCCGGAGAAGATGCGCACGTCAGAGAGACTGCCGGATCACGGGATGCTTCGCCGCGCCGACCTCGTCCAGCCGGCGCACCGGGGTCGTGTAGGGCGCTCCCGTCGCGATCTCGGGATCCTCGGCGGCCTCGAGCAGGATCTCCGCGAGCGCCTCGGCGAAGCCGTCGAGCGTCTCCCTGGTCTCGGTCTCGGTGGGCTCCACCATCAGCGCCTCCTCCACGAGCAGCGGGAAGTAGACGGTCGGCGGGTGATAGCCGTAGTCGAGCAGCCGCTTGGCGAGGTCGAGCGTCTTGATCTTCAGGTTGCGCTTCATGGGTCCGCCGGACAGAACGAACTCGTGCAGGCAGAGATCGCCGTAGGCGAGCGGAAGGTGCTGGGTGACGCCCAGCTCGCGTAGGCGGGCAAGCAGGTAGTTGGCGTTCAGGACGGCAGTCTCGGAGGCGTCCTTGAGGCCCTCAGCGCCGAGCGAGCATATGTAGGCGTAGCTGCGCACGAAGCAGCCGTAGTTGCCCTGAAAGCCGCGCAGCCGACCGATCGACTTGGGCCGGTCGTAGT
>PLYX01000270.1 GCA_003151895.1 Solirubrobacterales bacterium | reverse complement strand
TGACCGAACAGTTCGAGAACTGGCACGGCCTGCTGCGCACCCCCACCGACTGGGCGCCGGTGACGCACTCGCTATGGGTCTGCGCGCTGTACGCGGCACCCGCGCTGATCGCCGGGTACCTGGTCTTCTTGCGCCGCGACGTCGCGGGCGGCTGAGCGGCCTCTCAGCTGACCTCGGCGGGCAGCTCAACCGCCCCAACCTCGACCGCGCCCATCAGCCGCCGAGCCTCCTTCGGATCGATCAGCCCGGCCCCGAGCCGACCTGTCGACTCAGCGCCACACGCCACCCCGAAGCGCAGGCACTGGTCTGGCGAGCGGCCCTCATACCGTGCGGCGACATAGCCGGCGAGGAACGCATCGCCCGAGCCGCGCTTGGCGATCGGCTCGCGTGGTTCGATGCGGGCACGGCGCAGAGACGACTTGCCATCGATGAGCACGTCGGCGACGCACCCGTCAGCCATCGTCATGATCGCCTCGCGCGGGCCGAGCTCGACGATCTCGCGCACAGCGAGCAGCCGTTCCTCCTCGGCGGCGAACTCGTGACCGACGAGCTCCTCGGCCTCGAGCACGTTCGGGGAGACGACGTCGGGCTCGGCGCGCACCGCGTGCAGCAGCGGGTCGCCGTCGGTGTCGATCACGGTCGTGACGCCGGCCTTCTGCAGCTCGCGGATCAGCGTGGCGTACAGATCGAGCTCCACGCCGCGCGGAAGCGATCCGGCGAGCACCACGATCGCCGCGCCTCGGGCGAGGTAGAGCAGCTTGTCGCGGAACAGCTCGACCTCCTGCTCGGAGACGGAGGGACCGCGTTCGTTGACCTCGGTCTGCTCGCCGTTGGTGGGGTCCAGCACCGAGGTGTTGGTGCGCGACTCCTCGCGAATGCGCACGAAGTCGTTGAGGATCGCCTCCGCGGTGAGCTGCTCGACGATGTGCGTGCCGGTCGCCCCTCCGGCCAGGCCGGTGGCGATCACCGGCTGACCGAGCGCCTTCAGGGCGCGTGCGATGTTGACGCCCTTGCCACCCGCCATCGTGCGCTGCTCGACGGTGCGGTGGCGCCGCCCGAGACGGAAGTTGGGCACCGAGAGCGACTTGTCGATGGCCGCGTTGAGCGTGACCGTGATGATCATGTGGTGCTCTGCATCCACTTTCCTGCGCGACGCGGGCCGAACGGCTCCCCAAAGCGCTCCTAGAGGCTAGCGGACGCGGGGCGGCGCGAGGAGAAGAGCTACGTAAGGCTCCAGGCGAGCGCTCTCAACCGCTCCGCCTCGGCACAAGCCGAATCCCGCGGATCCCGGCCGCTCTTGACATGGGCGCCCGCGATCGAACGCGAGGCGGCGATCAGCCCGCCGGCACGGCCGGGGGCGAACGCGGGGGCCAGATCCGCGACGCGGCCGCCCTGCGCGCCGACGCCCGGCAGCAGGAACACGGCGTGGGGCATGAGCTCGCGGGCGCGTGCGAGGTGCTCGGGCGCCGTGGCCCCCACGACCGCTCCCACGTCGCTGAGGCCGCTCTCCCCCACGCCGTCGCTTCCGAGCATGTCCACGAGCGCGGCGATCCGCTCCCACACCGTGCCGCCGCCGGCGAGCTCGAGATCCTCAATGTCGGCGGCGCCGGGGTTGGAGGTGCGCACGAGCACAAGCACTCCGGCCGTGTGCCCTTTGGGTGCGCCCGACTCGCGTGCGGTGGCGATGAGGGGCTCGACCGCATCGGCGCCCATCAGCGGGTTGACCGTGACCATGTCGGCGTCGAGTCCGCGTACGGACCCGAACGGCGTGTCGACCGCCCCCATCAGCGCCTGAGCGTAGGCGCGTGCGCTCACGTCGATGTCCCCGCGCTTGCCGTCGGCGATCACGAGCAGGCCGGCCTCGTGCGCGTGCGCGACGACCGCTTCGAGCGCCCCCCACCCGGGCGCGCCCAACACCTCGAAGCGCGCGAGCTGCGGCTTGACCGCCACACACGCCGGGCCGGCCGCGTCTATCAGCGCTGTGCAGTGCGCGCGCACGGCAGCGGCGGCGCGCATGGCCGGAGCCGTCTCCGCGGACAGCTCGTGCCCGCGGTCGGCCATCCCCGGCCACAACGCGCTCGGATCGGGGTCGAGCCCGAGCACGATCTGCGACTCGCGCTCGGTCACGCGTGATGCGAGCCTGTCGCCAAAGCTTAGGGCGACTGCGGGCGGGTGAGCAGGTGAGGCCACTGCTGGAGAGAATACGCTGCCGTGATGCCGCTCTCCCGCTTCGCCTGGATCGCAACCGTGCTCGTCGCGCTGCTCACAGCGGTGCTGCTACTGCTCTCCGGCTACACGGGCTATGCCGCGCTGAGCGTGGCGGTGGCGGGGTCGGCCGCGATCAACCTGCTGTGAAGTGGGGTGCGCAGCCGACCTCGACCGCGATCACTTCGAGATGAGCCACTCGCACAGCGCGCGCACCGCGCTGCCGCGGTGACTGATGGCATCCTTGCGCTCGTCGCTGAGCTGCGCCATCGTCACCCCGCCGGACTCCTCGTCCCCCGTTCGGGGACAGGCGGGCAGGAAGGCTGGGTCGTAGCCGAAGCCGCCCTCGCCGCGCGGACTGTCGGCGAGACGGCCTGTGCAGCGCCCTTCGAACACGCGCTCCACCCCGGCCACTGGATCGACGTAGGCGAGCACACACACGTAGGCGAGCGGGCTGCCGGCGGGCGCCTCGCGCAGCAGCTTGGCGAGGTTCTGCTCGTCGGAGGCGTCCTCACCGGCGTAGCGGGCGGAGCGCACCCCGGGGGCGCCGTGGAGCGCGGCCGCTTCGATACCCGAGTCGTCTGCGATGCTGGTTCTGCCGGTGGCGGCTGCGGCGGCGCGGGCCTTGCTGAGCGCGTTGTCCTCGAACGTGGAGTCGTCCTCTGGCGGCAGGGTCACCTCGTCTGGGAGGCCGTCCACCTGGAAGCCGGGCAGCAGCCGCGCGAACTCGCGGCGCTTGTGCTCGTTGCGGGTGGCCAGCAGCAGCCGTTGAGCGCCTGGCGCGTCCTTGGCGCCGGCACGATCGCTGTACTGGGCGTCCATGGTCGCCTCAGGCGGCGCCGAGCACGCGCTGCTGGGCGGCGCGCAGCTCGTCGATGCCGGCCGCGGCGAGCGCGAGCAGCTCGTCGAGGCTGGCACGCGAGAGCGGGGTGCGCTCTGCCGTGGCTTGCACCTCGACGAGACCGCCTTCGCCGGTCATGACCACGTTGGCGTCGACCTCGGCGTTCGAGTCCTCGCCGTAGTCGAGGTCGAGCAGCGCCGCCCCGTCGACGATCCCGCACGAGACGGCCGCGATCGAGCCGGTGAGCGGGGAGCGCTCGATCTTCTCCTTGCTCTGCAACCGCGCGCACGCGAGCGCCAGCGCCACGTAGGCGCCGGTGATCGACGCGCAGCGGGTGCCGCCGTCGGCCTGCAGCACGTCGCAGTCGAGGTAGATGGTGCGTTCGCCGAGCGCGTTCAGATCGATGACAGCGCGCAATGAGCGGCCGATCAGACGCTGGATCTCCACCGAGCGCCCGTCGAGGCGCCCCTTGGAGATGTCGCGCGCCTTGCGATCGCCGGTGGAGGCGGGCAGCATCCCGTACTCGGCCGTCAGCCAGCCCCTGCCCTTGCCGGTCATCCAGCGGGGCACGCCCTCCTGGGCGGAGGCGGTGCAGATGACGCGCGTCTCCCCCATCGAGATCAAGGCCGACCCGGTGGCGGTACGCACGAACCCTGGCTCGATCTCAACGGGGCGCAGCTCGCCGGCGGAGCGCGTGTAGCTGCGTTTGCGCACACCGCGCCCGGCGAGCACCGGCCGATCTGTGGCCACCGAGTCGCCCTCCTCCGAGGACGCCTGCCGCCCATCGGCGGGCGACTGAGCGTCCTGGCTCACGCGAGCGCTCCCACGCTTTGCAGGTCGATGTGCTCGACCTCGCCGAGCGGCATCTGCAGGAAGCGGGTGCCGAGCTCCCTGAACGCCTCGGTGTCGCCTGTGCACAGAAAGCGGTAGTCCCCCTCGCCGTGCTCGCGCGGGTTGCGCAGCCCGCGCGTGGAGAGCGCGTGCTCGACCTGTCGCGCGAGCGCGCCGCCGGAGCTGACGAGCTTCACGTCGGGGCCGAGCATGCGCTGGAGCATCGGGCTGATCAGCGGGTAGTGGGTGCAGCCGAGGATGACGGTGTCGACGCCGGCGTCGCGCAGCGGGGCGCAGGCTTCGCGCACGCTTGCGACGGCGCGCTCGTCGAACTGATGGCCGGCCTGGATGATCGACGCGAGTGTGGGGCAGGCGACCGGGTGCAGGGTGACGTGCGGGTCGACCGCGCCGACGGCGCGCTCGTAGCTGCCGCTTGAGACGGTGGTGGGCGTGGCGAGCAGGCCGATCCGCCCGCTGCGCGTGGCGGCGACCGCCTGCAGCGCCTCGGGGCGCACGACGCCGAGCACGTCGACGCCGAGCGTGGTCTCCATCATGCGCCGCTCGAGGATCGGCAGCGCGGCGGCGGTGGCGGAGTTGCAGGCGATCACGAGCAGCTTCGCGCGGCGGCGCAAGAGCTCCTCGGCGATCTCCGAGGAGAAGCGCGCGAGCTCCTCGGGGGAGCGCTCGCCGTAGGGGAAGCGCGCGGTGTCACCGAGATAGAGGAAGTCCTCGCATGGGAGTTGCACGAGCAGCTCGTGCAACACGGTGAGCCCGCCGACGCCCGAGTCGAACACGCCGATCGGACGGGCGCGGGGGTCGCCGGCGGGGGCGTTCGGGGCCGCCGCCGCCGTGTGCTGGCCGATCGGAGATCCCATTGATCTCCGATCGGTCGGGCTGGCGGGGTCGCTGGACGGGGCGCTCGTCACGCGACCCATCATTCCAGAGCGCTACCGTCAGCGCTCGTGCGCGCGCTCGTGGTGTCCAACATGCTCGCCGACGCTGCCCATCCCGAGCGGGGCCGGTTCGTGCGCGATCAGGTGGACGCGTTGCGCAAGCTCGGCGAGTGGAACGTGGAGCTGTACGAGTTCCCGCCCGGCGCGAGCGCGCTCTTGCGCGCCGCGAGGCATCTGCACGGCCGCTACGCGGGAGAGTGCTTCGACGTGGTGCACGCCCACTTCGGACTGACGGCGTGGCCCGCGCTGGCCGTGAAGGCGCGCGGACGGGCGCTGACCGTGCACGGCACCGACGTGCGTCACCCCCGCACGCGCTTGGCGACCCGCGCGGTGCTCCCGACCGTCGGACTGCTCGCCGCCGTGTCTGAGGCGCTCATCCAGGAGATCCCTGGCCGCCGCGCGCGCGAACGCGCTCAGGTGCTGCCGTGTGGCGTGGACATGGAGCGCTTCAAACCGATCCCGCGTGCGCAGGCGCGCGCCGAGCTGAGCCTCGAACCGCACGGCCCGTATGTGCTGTTCCCCGCCGACCCCACCCGCCCGGAGAAGCGCCACGACCGCGCGGTGGCGCTCGCCGAGAGGGTGGGAGCGCGGCTGCTCACGCTCGGTGGCGTTGACCCGCGGCGCGTGCCGCTGTATGTGAATGCCGCAAGCGCGGTGCTGGTGCCCTCCGAGCGGGAGGGCTTCGGACTGGCGGTGCTCGAGGCGCTGGCGTGCGACGTGCCGGTGCTGGCCACACCGGTGGGCATCCACACGCAGGCGCTCGAGGGGCTGACGGGGACGCTGTGCGCGCCGTTTGAGCTGGAGCGCTGGCGGGCGGCGCTCGAGCCCCACCTGGCCGATGAGGACCCGCGCGTGGCGGGCCGCCCGCGCGCGGAGCGCTTCTCGGCGACGCGGATGGCCGAGCGGGTGGCCGCGGCATGGCGCTCACTCGTCGCGGATGCCGGATAGCATGAGAGCCGTGGCGGGCGCAGACGAAGCTGGGCAGACGGCGCAGGCACCTGAGCAGACACCGCGGGAGCCTGAGCAGGCACCTGAGCAGGCGCAGCAGGCACCCGGTTTTGGCGAGCGCGGACGCATGCGTCGTCGCGCGCGCTTCCTGCGCAAGGCGCGCGAGCTCGCCTACCGCGATCTCGGCGGGCTCGTGTTCGACCTGCACCGCTTCGGCCAGCGCAACGACCAGCTGGTGCTCGCCAAGCTCGCGACGCTGCGCCAGATCGACACGGAGCTGCGCGAGCTGGAAGAGGTGCTGCGCGACCGCAGGCCGCTGACGGTGCTGCGCGAAGTGGGCATCGCGGCGTGCCCGCGATGCGCCGCAATCCACGGCAGCGACGACCGCTTCTGCCCGGGCTGCGGGCTGGCGTTCGACACGAACGCCGACCGCCCGATCTCCACCGCCCCGGTGAACGCCCAGCCGCACACCCCTGTACCGGTCGCGCAGCCCCCGGCCGCCACCCCGCCGGCACCGGCACCGGTGACGGTCTCGGCGCCCCCGGTGAAGCCGACGGCCGCGCCGATTGCCGCCAAACCGGCGTCTCCCCCAGCCTCCCCGGAGCAGCGCGAGCCGGATCGGGCGGAGGGGGACGAACCGACCCAGATCCTGCGACCCCCGGCGACGGGCGCGTGAGCACGACGATGCCGGCGCCCGCGAGCGCGCAGGCTGAAGTTTCGCCGCAAGAGGTGTGTCCGCTGTGTGGGGCGCCGCTGACGCCCGAGCAGAGCTGGTGCCTGCGCTGCGGGGCGGCCGCCCGCACGAGATTGGCGGCGCAGCCGAAATGGAAGGCGCTCGTGGTGGCGCTGCTTGTGGTCGTGGTGCTGTCGCTCGGCGTGCTCGCGGCGGCGCTCGTGAAGCTCGCCGGATGAGCCTTGTCTACACCCGAATGGGGCCATGTCCCCCTAAGGGGACATGGGTTGAGGGGGATGGCGGATGAGCTCGGCCGGGGCGTCGGGGGGAGGCCACGCGGATGTCGACGTGGTGGTGGTGGGGGCCGGCGCGGCTGGGCTTTACGCGGCGCTGTGCGCGGCCCGTGAGGGCGGCAGCGTGGCGCTGCTGTCGGCGACGGCGCTGGCACAGACCGCGAGCTACTGGGCACAGGGCGGCCTCGCGGCGGTGCTGTCCACCGACGACAGCACAGAGCTGCACCTGAATGACACCGAGCGCGCGGGGCGTGGCGCGGTGCGCCGCTCGGCGGCCGAGGTGCTCGTGAAAGAGGCGCCCGATTGCGTGCGCGACCTGGAGCAGCTGGGCTTCCACTTCGATGCCGATCGCCGCGGTCGGTTGGCGCTCGGACTGGAGGGAGGGCACTCCGTGCGAAGGATCGTGCACGCCGGAGGCAGTGCGACGGGACGGAGGTTGCTGCGCGAGCTCTCGGCGCTGGTGGTGGAACAGGAGCGCGTGCACGTGATCGAGGGGGCGCGCGTGTGCGGCCTGCTGACCGATCGAGACCCCACCCACCCCCGCTGCCACGGCGTGGTGTGTTGGCCGATCGGAGATCCCTCTGATCTCCGATCGGTCGGGCGCACCGTGACGGCGCGCGCGGTGGTTTTGAGCACGGGGGGCGCGGCGGCGTTGTGGTCGCGCACCACCAACCCACCAGGGTCGATCGGCCAGGGTCTGCTGCTGGGGCACGCCGCCGGGGCGCCGCTGGCGGACCTCGAGTTCGTGCAGTTCCACCCGACGGCGGTGATTGGCGTGGAGGGCAGGGAAGGCTTCCTGATCACCGAGGCCATCCGCGGCGAGGGAGCCACGCTGCACGACTCGACGGGCGAGCGCTTCGTGGATGAGCTGGCGCCACGCGACGAGGTGTCACGGGCGATCCAGACCCGCCTGCGCGAGACGGGCGAGCGCTCGGTGAGCCTCGACATGCGCAAGATCGACCCCGGCCTCTTTCCGAACGTGGTGGGGGCGCTGCGCGAGGCGGGGCTCGACCCGACGCGCGAGCTCGTGCCCGTGGCCCCCGCGGCGCACTACACGATCGGCGGGATCGTCACCGACCTGCACGCGCGCTCGGCGGTGACGGGGCTGTACGCGGTGGGCGAGACGGCGTGCACCGGCCTGCACGGGGCCAACCGGCTGGCGTCCAACTCGCTGAGCGAGTGCTTCGTGTTCGGCCGCCGCGCGGCGCTGGCGGCGCTGGAGGAGCCACCGCTCGCGGGCGCCGCTTCGAAGCCCACCCCGACGCCGATTGCTCCCACCGATTGGAGATCAGAGGGATCTCCAATCGGCCGGCGGGACACCAGGACGGCGCTGTGGGAGCACGCGGGAATCGAACGCTCAGCCGAGGGATTGACGAGCCTGCTCGAGGACCCCCACCCGCTGGCGCGCATGGTCGCTCGCTCGGCGCTCGAGCGCAAGGAGAGTCGCGGGACACACATGCGCACCGACCATCCCGACCGCGACGCGCGGCTCGACGGCAGGCACGTGGTGGTGGGGAGCGCCGGCGAGGATCTCGACTGGCAGGCGTGGGAGTAGCCCGGCGCGAGCGTCGGCGGCGGGAGGGTGCCCGCAGGGGAACGACCCGTCGCCCGAAAGAGCCCCGCTTACGGCATCGGGCGCGGCAACCGGCCTCATTGGCGTCGCTTCGAGGCGCGAGCGGATCTTGTTTCCCAAAAAACACTCAACCGGCGAAAACCTAACCTGGCCTTAATGAGTTCCTTCTGTGAACCTTAGGAACGGCTTGGATACTCGACTACTCCGGTCCTTTCGCCCCGGACGGGTGTTGAAGCGAGCAGAACTATGTACCAGTTCAGCCGAGCCATCTACAGAGAGCTGGCTCCGTACATCACGGAGTCGCGGCCCGATGCTCGCGGCACTTCCAGCCACAAGCAGGTTCTCGACGCGTGCGAGGCGGCGCTCGAGCGGCTGGCTACCGACCGCCATTACTTCGCAAAGCCGGCGCGCACGTTGTTCTACGACATCAGGACCCACTTCCCGATGAGCGCCCAGAAGCGCGTGTTGCAGACGGTGGTCCACTACATCGGCCTCGCCCAGCGATTCCTCGCCGAGAACCCGTTGGCGGCTCACGCGACGTTCACCGACGAGCCGCCAACGTGTCGTGCGACGACCCGCAAGGGGTCGGTGTGCCAGCGCGTGCCGCTGCCCCACAATGGTTATTGCCCGTCGCACCAGCATCTCGCCGACACCGAACACAACGAGCGCCTCGCCGCGGCCTGACGCCCGCCGGCGTCCGCGCACGTGCCACCAGCACGCACGCGGCCGTCGTCGAACGTCAGGAGCTCACCGGGATTAGGCTGTCCGGGCAATGTTGCTCGGGGTAGATGTGGGCGGGACGTTCACCGACGCTGTGCTGGTGGGCGACGACGGGACGGCGTTCACCGCCAAGGCGCCGAGCACGCCGAGCGAACAGCAGGCGGGCGTGCTGGCGGTGGTCGAGGCGGTGCTTGCGCGTGCCGGGGCGCAGGCGGGGCAGGTGGAGCGCTTCGCGCACGGCATGACCGTGGCCACGAACGCGCTGCTGGAGGGCCGTGTGGCACGCACGGCGCTGGTGGCGACCGACGGGTTCACGGACGTCGTGGAGCTGGGACGCCAGGCGAGACCGAGCCTGTATCGCCTGTGTGAGGCGGGACCGAAGCCACTGGCGCCGCGGGAGTTGCGTTTCGGCGCGCCTGAGCGGATGGGACCGGACGGGCCGTTGCGCGAGCTCGACCCGCGCGCGACCGAGGCGCTGTTGGAGCGCCTCGCGGGGGCCGAGCCGGATGCGGTGGCGGTGGTGTTGCTGCACTCCTACGCCCACCCTGAGCACGAGCGCAGGCTCGGCGAGCTCATCTCAGAGCGCCTGCCGGGCGCGCACCTGTCGCTGTCGCACGAGCTGGTGGGGACGTTCCGCGAGTATGAGCGAGCGTCCACGACGGAGGTCGACGCGGCCCTGTCCCCCCTGCTCGCGGCGTACCTGGAGCGGCTGGGAGCGCAGGCGGGCGAGCGGGGGTTGCCGGCGGTGCAGGTGATGCAGTCCTCGGGCGGGCTCACCGACGCGCGGCGGGCGGCGGCGCATGCGGCGCTGACGGTGCTGTCGGGCCCCGCGGGGGGCGTGGGCGGGGCGCTGCTGCTCAGCGAGGCGGCGGGCGAGCGCGACGTGCTGTGCTTCGACATG
>PLYX01000093.1 GCA_003151895.1 Solirubrobacterales bacterium | reverse complement strand
CACCATTCATACGCGACTGCGGACGTGGGTTCGATTCCCACCGTCTCCACTGGCACGGGCAAGGGCGAAGTAGCGCGAACTTCGCACCCTTGCAGGGGATTCTTGGGCTGTGGGGGTGCGAATGGGTGCGAAGAAAACCCCCGGATTTGTGGCGTGCCGCTCTGCTCGTGGTCGCTGAGTGGTCGCAGGGCTGCGTACGCTGCGTACGTTGTGGTGTCCAAGACGCGACGCGAGTTTGACCCCTCGGTTACCCGTCGCTCTACGGCGCCAAATCCCCGCGTTGCGGCGCGGATGCAGCCCAGGACGCCGTGGCCGATACATCCCGTTTACGTCCGCGCCGACCGGGCTGAGATATAGCCTGGGAGCCATGGCCGCGGCGATCTTCGGGCTGGTGGGCGTCATCGTCGGTGCCGTGATGCAGGGCGGTGCGGTCTGGCTTATGGAGAGCCGCCGCGAGGATTGGGCCGCTCGCAAGGCGGGTCGTCTGTTGGCCAGGGCACTCACTCGATGCCGGTTCGTTCTCAAAGCCGGCCACGACGGCGCAGCGTCGTGGGGCATGATCGCCGTGGAGATCAACGAGGCTTTGGCGCGGTGGCCTGAACACTCCGACCTGCTGGCCGGGACCATCAAGCGCGACGAGGACTGGAACGAGATAGTCGGCGCCGTCGAGGCGCTTCAGCGGCTTGAACAGCGCGGGCATGCGGGTCCCGTAGACGCGGAGGTGTCGGCAGACGACCGAGAGTTTCTCGGCTATATCGGCGAGCGTGTCTGGGGTGCCGCCTTCACGGCGAGCATGATCGGCGTCGCGGGCGTCCGCGCCACGCCGGCCAGGCTCCTTGGACGCGTTTGGCGACAGCTCCGACCGCAGGACGCCGAGGCAGAGGCACGTAAGCTGGTCAGGTACTCATATGAAGCTGATGGCGAGGAGCCACCTCCCGATGAGGGCCAGGCCTGACACCTTCCCACCGCGCGCCTACCCGTAGATCTCCACCTCGGTCACGAGGTGTCTGTGGAAGATCGTGAGGACGACCGGGGCGTCGATGTCAAGATTCGCCTGGATGAACCTCCGTCGGTCGAGTCGGAACGATGGGCTGTTGAGGCCAGACGGCTTATCCGTTCGCTTGAGCCGGACGTGCAGCACGTCTCCCGGGTGGAGTGTTGAAGGCTCGACGCACTCGATCCGCCCACTCATGCTCACTCCCGCAGTCAGGTCGCCGGAGTCGTCACCCGGGTGGGCCGACACTTCGACCGTCTCGCCGATCTTCCCCTCTAACATCGCGACGGTATCGTCGAAGTCGAGCACCTCGTCGGGCTCTCGGCGATGCGGCCTGAGTTCGGAGATATCGTCGTTCGTCGTCATGTAGGCACTCACAGCAAGTTAACGCAGAGCGGCGACCGAGCCGTTCGGCGGCCCCTGCGAGACACCCAGGCAGGTAGCGTTTACGAGCCATGACGCGCTCCAAACCCCGCCTGACCCTTAACGAAGGGGATTCCGCTGGCCGTCCTCCCGCGACGCAGCGCCTGCTGGCGGGTTGAGCGCGGTGACCGTCCAAACGCACGACCCCAGCCAGATCCTCACGCTCCAAGAGCACCTCGACGCCGCCGCAGCCCTCGACCCAGGCGTCCTTGATGATCTCCGTGCGCTCGCGGCGCAGCTCGACGGGCACTCGGTCCTGCCGCTCATCGGCGCTGGCGGATCCTATGACTGTGGAATGCCCCTGGCAGACCGGATCGGGAAGGATCTCTTGGACGACTACAAGAGCGACCCGAGCCATCACCCGCATGCCGCCCGCCTCGGGCCGAATATGGCCGACGTCACCGAAGCGATTTACCTTAATGCGGGGCAGGTCGCCGTCGTGCGGGCCCTGGGGCTGCACGACCCCGCGCTTTGGCCCGACGCGGAGAGCATCACCCCGCACTTCTGCGGATACCGTGTGCTCGCCCGGCTGGCACGTGAGCAGATCTTCGCCCAGGCCGTTACCCTCAACTACGACTGCGCTTATGAGGCTGGCCTGCACAGCGAGGGGTTCCTGCTCGCACGCGGCGCCACGCCGGGTGCGCTCTGGCGTGACCACGTCACTCTGATCGCCGATGCGCAGTCCGCCACCGATACAGAGCTCCCCGGGTCCCTCGTTCTGCGAAAGCTCCACGGCTGCGCGGCGCACTATCGTCAGGAGGTCAAGGGCGGCTCGAAAGACAAACCGGAGGACCGGATCATTGTGCGCCGCGCCCAGCTCACGCACTGGCGAGGCGATCAGTGGGCCCGCGACTACCTTCGTCACGCGGCACGGAGCCATATCCTCCTGCTGCTCGGCTTCTCAGGCCAAGACCCCGTCATCGCTGGCGAGCTTACCGCCCTCCTGGGAGACGTCCACAGGCAGGCACCCCGGCCCGGGGAGCCGCGCGTCATCGCGATCGACTACGAGCCCGACACCGCCGTGCTTCGCGGCCTCATCCACGCTGGGCTGGGCGGCACAGAGCCCGCACCCGGAGCCATAACCCAGATCCGGACCAGCCCCGCCACGACCACAGCCACCCTGCTCGCGCTCCTCACCGAAACCCTGCACCACCACCTTGGGCCCGCGATGACGGCCGCCGGGCTCACCCTCCCGACCGTCCTGGACTGCCGGATGGCTGCGCTGAGCGTCGCGGCACCCGTCATGCTCCGCTGGTCATACATGCTGCGCCAATCACGGGACAACGACTTCACCCAGCGGATCAACTTCCATTCCACCGCCCAGCACGGCTACGTCCCGCTCCTGGCCGACCCCAGGACCACCGTGCGCGCCCTTCAAAGCCGCGCCGAGCTGCGGGCCGCACTCGGACGCACCGCGCCGGAAAGCACCGGCGAGGCGCTGGAGAACCATTCGTTCCTGATTGACCCGGGTGGCGGCGTTGCGTACCTCCCCTGCGGTCTTGACCTCGACGCGCTCAGTGGCGCGCGCGCCGCGGGCGAGCTGCAGACCGCGCGCGAAACCCTGCCGTGGCCCGAACGCCTCGAGTGCGTCATCGTCGCCGAGAGTCCGGCCGGCTGGCGCGGCGTCAGCCTCGCCACGGGCCGGGAGGTGCCCGTCCCATGAGCGGCGCCGTCGAGCGTGTCCTTGAGCGCCTGGCTGACGTCGGCTTCCAGACCCGCGAGGGCCCGATCTCCCCGTTCGGGGAGCCCCTCGCGCTCGTGACGGGCGTCGCGTGGGAGACCACAACATCCCAGCTCGCGCTGATCGCCGAGCTCGACGCCGCACAGGACATCGGCGCCTGGCGCCAGCTTCTGTTCGCCGGCTCGGGGATCCGCCACCAGCTCGCCGGCGACGGTCCCGCGGCCTACGGCACACCGGTCATCCTCGCGATCGTCGATGAGCAGGGCGAGCGGTGCCTGCGCGAGCTAGCCGAGGACCTCGCGGAGAGCTACGCCCTCTTCAGCCGCGTAGAGGTCAACCTCATACGCGAGCGGGACCTGGGGGATGACGAGCGCCTGGATGTCGCTCTCGCGCCGCTGCTGCCGTGCTGCCGAAGGATGCTCGGCCAGGAGATCTCAAGAGGCGAGGTCCAGCGGTTCTGGGAGACGTTGCGCAAGGAGATCCACGAAACCGCGATGGCGCTGGGTGACATGTTCGCCTCCCACCGCGAGCAGGCCGCCCGTGACAGCGCCGCCAAGCTCATCGGCGACAGCGCACAGGCGCCCGAGCTGCCCGCGCCCGCGCCGATCGATCGGGTGCAGATCGAGAACTTCCGGTCCTTCGCGCACGCGACGGTCGACCTGGCGGGCGTGTCGGTGATCCACGGGCCGAACGGCAGCGGCAAGAGCAGCATCATCGAGGCGCTCGAACTCGCCTGGGCCGGACGCTCACAGCGGCAGCCCGACGACATCGACGCCGCCGAGTACGCGCGCCACCTGCCGCGCGACGGCATCGGCGAGTTCACGATCACCGCCTCCGGGGAGCCGACCACCACGGTCGCTGGCGCACCACGGGCCGAGCTTCCGCGTTGCGCGCTGACCCAGGAGTCGATCGCGAGCCTCGTCTCCTCCTCACCGCAGGATCGCTACCTGCAGCTGCTCGCCACCACGGGCCTTGAGGTCCCCGACCTCAAGCAGCGCACGGCCGAGCTGATCGACAGCACCTATCGCGACGCGGACGCCGCGCTCGCCGCCGCGGGACTGCGGAGGCTCCAGGGCCGCGGCAGCGACGCACGGGGGCATCTGCTCAGGGCGTTCGCGGCCGGCTTCGCCGGCCGGCTTCCGTCGAACCTGGAGCTGACCGCGCTCGAGCGGACGCTGAGCGACGCCTCGGCGGGGGCGTTCACCCCCCGCGACTGGCAGGACATCCGGTCCGTGGAGGCGCTCACGCGCGCGGATGCGCTGATCGCCGGTGTGCTCGCCGACCCCGATGACCGAGAGGTCGCGGACGCCCTGGATGAGGCGCAGCAGGCCCTGCGCCGCCTGGCCTCAGCACGCCAGGATGCCGCGCAGAGCGCACGGCGGCTGCTGGATGCGCTCAGGGAGCCGGCAGCGTCCCAGCCCGCCGCCGCCGTGCAGAGGACACCCAGGCGGGCCGCTGCGCCCCCCGCGATCCCGCCCGCTCTGGCCGTGCGCTGGCTCTCGCACAGCCGCAGCGTCCAGGACGCCGCCGCCCGCTTTCGCGCCAACGCCGAGGAGCTGGAGAGCGGCCGCTTCGCAAAGCAGCTTGCCGCCTACGCCGACGCGCTGGCGGCCGCAGCGGACGCGGTGCCACAGGCGGCGCTCGAGCCGCTCACGCGAGCCCTCCCGACGCCCGCGCCGGCCCGCCCGACACCCGAGCGCGCGGTCGCGGGCGAGCTGTACACGGTCGCCGGTTTCGCGCGCCCGCCGGGCGCCCCCAGGGGGATGATCGAGGCCCTCGGCGAGCTGGCGGAGGAGCTGCAGCGCCACGCAGGCGTCCTTGACGGCCTCGCGGGCGAGCTGGCCGAGCACCCGGCGCGCCGCTTCGCCGAGCACTCCCAGCGCGTGCTTGGCGCGATCTGCCGGTTCGAGCTCGCGCGCAGCCTGCGCCGCGAGGGACCCGTCATGCGTGCCAGCGAGACCCTCCTCGGCGAGCTGCTGCAGCACCGCCTCGCGCCCGTGCTGCGCGAGCTGATCGCGGCGACCGTCAGGTTCGAGTGGTACTTCAAGCCGCTGCAGGTCCCAGAGGGCAGCCGCGAGGTGACCCTCGGCGGACTCTCCACGCCCCGGCCCGACCTCGATGCGCGTATGACGCTCAACAGCGCTGAGCGCCACGTCGTGGGCGTCGCCTGGTTTCTCGCGCTGCACCTGCTCCAGCCGGCCGAGCGGCGGCGCGTGCTCGTGCTCGACGACCCGACGTCGGGCTTCGACACCGTCAACCGGGGCGGCTTCATCGCCACGCTCCGCGCGTTCGCGCGCCTCACCCGCCCCGAGCAGCTGATCATCGCCACCCAGGACGACACTCTCGCGGCCGTCCTCGCCGAGGAGCTGGCGAGCGTCGATGACTGGCCACACACAGCGACCCGGATCCGCTGCCGGCGCGACGCGAACGACATGAGCACGACGAGCGTCCTTGACTGTCTGCCGGCGCAGCGCAGCACCGCCGAGGAGACCGACATGCTTGGCCTCGAGGGCAAAACAACGTCGCTACTGATCTGACGAGGCGACGGACCGAATGCTGTGATGGCAGTTGGGTCCGCTCGGAATTGACCACGCGAGTCGATCACCCGGCGGCGGATGGTAGCGGGCACGGTGGCCGGCAATCACATCGGTTAGCGTGAAGGTCTGCTCCTCCCAGCTGGAGCACTCGCCGCGAGGAACGTAGGCAGGGTTGGCGCGATACACCGTGCATGTGGTCTCGCCTCGCGCGAGGAGGGCTCGTGCGAGGCCGCGAATGTAGGCGATGTTGAACTCGCCGAGGCACAGCTTCTCAAGCGCGTCGCGCTTGTTGTAATCGACCATCGTCACACCCGTCTTCGTTCGCCGCACCAACCTATCCTGCCAGTACTCGGCCGGACTCATCTCAGCTACCAGCCAGTCGTCATCCTGTGTAGCGAGCGCTTCGGGCATCACCCGCTCAAACGCGACCCACCCCGCGTCGGTGAGCTGCTTGCCATAGCATTGCCCTCGCGGCCAGTTCGCCGAGAGATCGGCCCACTCCTCGCGCCAGGCAGCGACCATCTCGACGCGAACATCCGCCTCATTGAGATGGTGGTACACGAAGCCCACACGGGGAATCATACTGCGGCACGGTGCCAATAACCGGCATGTTCGTGAGCACTACTGGGCGGTTCGTGCCCTAGAGCAACGGGAGGGTCCGAGTTGGTCTCGGCCCGATCGCCGCTGACATCACGTCCGTTGATCCCCCCATAATCATCGACCGATGCTCTACGTGCTCGCCGCTCTGC
>PLYX01000199.1 GCA_003151895.1 Solirubrobacterales bacterium | reverse complement strand
TCCTTGAGGACCTGCTCCAGGGAGATGGGCTCCTCGCGCTCGTCCATCAGCTGGCCGTCGAGCGCGAGGTCCGCGGCGGCTGCCTTGGCGGAGAGCAGCGCCCACTTCTTCTCGTCCAGCGAGCCCTTCGTGAGCATCAGTGGCCCGCCTGGCGCAGCGCGTCCTTGATCTCTCCGCTAAGCGCCCGCTCAGCGAGTTCTTCCTTGGAAGCCTTCGCCTCGACCACCAGGCCGCTGTTGCCGATACGGTCCTCCGGCCCGACGAAGAACGCGATCAGGCAGGGCAGGACCACGCCCTCGAACAGGTCGTTGCACTCTACGGTGGCGAACACGCCCGCCGCGTCCTCGCGCGAGAGAACCTCCCGGCGGAAACGGTCACGCCCGCAGATGAACGCGCCGACGCCCTCCGGGGCCAGCAGCGCGAGGCCCATGCGCCACACCGCGACCGTGCTGTTCTCCGGGCGGCCCGCGCCGTCGCTCCACGTCAGACCGAACGGCGGGTTGGCGACGACCCGCGGGAACCGCACGCCGAGCTTGCGAAGCATCGGAAAGGCGCGCTGCACATCGCCCTTGATCGCCTGGTACTCCCCGCCCCGCACCTGATCGCCGTCGATCTCCACCCCGAAGCGCTGTTCGCGCGGCCACGGCGCCAACAGCGCACCGTCGCCCGCCGTGGGGTCCAGCACCGCCAGCCGCGCCCACGAAGCTCGAAAAGACGAGGACGCCGGGCATCTATCGGCGCGGCGGTCGCTACGTGTTCAGCTATCGCGTCGACGGCAAGCAGCGATGGGAGTCGTGTCGCACGATCGACGAGGCACGGAGGGCGAAGGCGGCACGCTCTACGGACATTGAGCGCGGCGAGTTCGAGCCACGCTCGCGGGTCACCCTGCACGAGTACGCCCGTGAATGGGTTGAGCGCTATCAGGGACGTGGAAGGCGCGGGTTTCGTGAGGGAACCCGTGCCGACTATCGACGACAGATCGAGCAATACATCTGCCGATACTTCCCCGCCCGATTGCGTCTCACAGAGATCACACCCTCGAAGATCGCCGGGTTCATCGCTTGGCTATGCGACGAGCAGGCACAGAAGCGATTGCTCTCGGATGCAACCGTGCGCAACATCATGGCGCCGCTGCGGGCCTGTTTGACGACCGCAGTTCGTGAGGGCTTGATCCGCTCCAACCCGGCGCGAGATGTGGACCTGCCGCATCGGCCGACCGTCGAGGACATGGAAGACGACGAGGCGAAGGCGATGAGCCGCGACGAGTTGGCGGAGATGCTTGCCCTTGTCCCTAACCAATGGCATCTGTTCTTCTGGTTCCTCGCCGCTACAGGCGTCCGCATCAGTGAGGCCATCGCGCTCCAATGGCGGCATCTGGCACTCGACGCGCCAGTCCCCCACGTCAAGGTCCGCCGCGCGCTCGTGAAGGGCCGCATGGGACCACCAAAGAGCCGCTACGGTCGCCGCGAGATCCCCCTCGATCCGCTGCTCGCCACAGCGCTCGACGGGCACCACAAGGCTACCGAGTGGCCGGGTGACGAGGACCCTGTATTCCCAGCAGCCAACGGATCACCGCTCATGCCAAACAACGTCTTCCGGCGAGTGCTCCAACCAGCTCGGGAGGCCGCAGATCTTCCCTGGGTGGGCTTTCACGCCTTCCGCCACACCTGCGCCTCGATCCTGTTCGCGGAAGGCCGCAACGCGGTTCAGGTCCAGCGCTGGCTCGGCCACCACTCGGCCGCGTTTACGCTCGCAACCTACGTTCATCTGCTGGACGGCGACCTCGGGGAGCCGCTGGCAATCCTTCAGAAAGGCGGCCACGATGCCGAATTGGCTGGATAGCTTCCGCAGAAGGCGTCACGCTCTTATTAGCGATGACCTTGCAAGATCGACGAAACCGAGCGCATTATCGCTCGGTTGGAGCAAGTCGTCCGCGATCGGCGAGTCGTCCTCGTCGACGGACAGGCAGTCGCCATCTGGGCATCGAAGCTCGAAGACCGGATCGCGGACACGCTCGTCGAGGCAGTGGCGAGTCGAGACATCGACCTTCTCGGCAACTCCTCGGATCTCCGACAGTCAGCCGAACTGCTCGGCGCACGTGTCCGCGTGGCGCCTACCCGCGATCCCCGCTCGCCTTGGACCTCGCCGGGGATGCGCCAACCCAGCCGCGCAGCGCGCTATCCTTGACCTATGGCTGTAGATGTAAAGAAACTAAAGGGCGAGGGCAGGCGCAGTGCGGGCCGTTCACGGGTCTCCGGCAAGCATCAGATCACGATCCCGATCGGGGCCTTCAGCGAGGCTGGGTTGCGCGAGGGGGATGTCGTGCAGGTCAAGGCCCAGGGACGCGGGCGGGTCCTGATCGCGCGCATGGACGATCTCGTCGATGAGTACGCAGGCTGTCTGAGCACGGGTGGTGAGCTCGGCCTAACCGTGCGCGGGCTGCGCCAAGAGTGGGACTGATCCTGCTCGACTCGACGGTGATCGTCGGCTTCCTGGACGCCGACGATGCTCTTCACCAGGTCACCGTCGCCAGGTTCAAGGAGATCGTGGGCAGTCATCCTCTGGTGGCCTCGGTCATCAGCTACGCGGAGGTCATGACCGGCGTTTCGCTTGGGCACCACCCCCAGGAGAATGTAGACGGCTTCTTCGACGCCTTGGTCAAGGATCTCCTGCCAGTCGATCGAGCCGTCGCGGCGCGTGCCGCGACGCTACGGGGCAAGCGCAAGTCGCTGTCGATGCCCGATGCGCTGATCCTTGCCACGGCGGACCTCCAGTCGGAGATCGAAACGGTCCTCTGCGCCGACGGCGACTGGCCGAAGGTCAAGGGGCTCAGCTGCAGGGTGGAGCTGTTGAAGGTCGATACGCCCGCAGGCGACCACTCCGATGAGCCCGCCTGACAGGACGAAGCGGCCAGGGGTGCAAACAAAGTGCAGAGTGCGTCACGAACGCTGAAGGAGGGGTCGTGTAGAAGAAGATTCCTTATATAGGCGGTGCTGTGCGAGAGATGGAGGCTTGTTGGCCCTCCAGCGTCGGCCTTCGGGGGCAGGCGCTAAACCGCCCGGAGGCTGCGTTAGCCGAAGACTGTCGTGGCGAGCGATCCGGGAAAAGGCGCGACTAGATCGGGCCAGGTGGGGATCAGGAAGACGTTCCAGAGAGCGTTCGGCCGAGGTGACTCGGGCGGGCGTGCGCTGTTGAGGCGTCGTAATTTCGATAGATGGCATCAAAACCGGGGGGCACTTTGCATCCTCCGGGATGAGCCTGGCGGGTGCCCGTGTATTGGCCAGGTGGTGTCCGGCGTAGAGGCGGCGTGAGCCTGGTCTGCGGCTCTTGCACGGAACGTGAGAAAGCGAGCGTCGATAAGGCGACCGGGATCGCAGGTCCTAAAGGTCGCGAGAGGGAGCGTGCCAACGGCGGAAACCGGAGGCATTGAGTACCAGTGCGGCGCTCGCAGGCGGACCGGCCCGTATTAGTTGGGAAGTCGCTGCTCGCTGGGGTGGCGGTGGAGCGAAGGGGCCGGCTCACCAGGAATGTCGATTCGATCAACCGGGGCGTATGCCCTGGGAGGAAGCGAGGAAGCATGCCAGAGCAGAAGGACAAGCCGTTCGATATTCCCAAGCAGTTGGTTTGGGAGGCGTGGCGGCAGGTCAAGGCCAACAAGGGCGCTCCGGGGGTGGATGGGCAGGCCCTGGGCGAGTTCGAGTCCGATCTGAAGAATCAGCTGTACCGGATCTGGAATCGGATGAGTTCGGGGTCGTACTTTCCGCCTCCGGTCAGGGCGGTCGAGATCCCCAAGCCGCACAGCCCGGGGGTCAGGGTGCTAGGTGTGCCCACGATCGCGGATAGGGTGGCTATGACGGTCGCGGCCATGTATTTGGGGGAACGGGCGGAGCCGAGGTTCCACCCGGACTCCTATGGCTACCGGCCGGGCA
>PLYX01000263.1 GCA_003151895.1 Solirubrobacterales bacterium | reverse complement strand
GCCGGCGCCTTTCCCGCGCTCGCCGGTCAGCGCGCCAATTGGCGTGCGCGTGCCGCGCTGGCGGCGCTCGGCTTCTGGTGGCTGGCGCTGGCCGAGCCGCTGCTCTCCAGGCGCCTGTGGCTCGGGCCGCCGAGCGGCCTGCCGTCCCGGACCGTGTGGGAGGCGTCGTTCGGGAAGGCCGCAACGCACGTGGTCGGCGCCACGCTCACCGTCGAGCTGGCGCTCGGGGCCGCGGTGTGGGCACTCGCCGGCGTGATCCTGCCGTGGATCGTGCGTGGGCGCAGTGCGGCGCTGGACGTGGGGGCGGCGGTCGTATGGACTGTCGCGCTGCTCGCCTCGGTGCCGCTGCTCGACCGGGCGCTGCTCGCTCACGCGAGCCAGCCGAGCCCGCGTGGCGCCCTGCTCGGCGCGGTCTTGGGCTGCGCCCTGGCGGTCTGCGCGCGGGCGCTGCGCGGCCCCGTGTGACGCTTCAGTACACACTGTCCGCGCACTCCCATCGCATGCGGCCCTTAGAGTGGGGGTGACCGCCACGGCCAAGTCGAGGCGCCCCGAGATGAATGCCCTGAGGACACTGGAGAACATGATCGCCGGCCTCGTCGAGGGTACTTTCGGACGCGTCTTCAAAGCCGAGGTCCGCCCGATGGAGCTCGCACGCAAGCTGGCGCGCGAGATGGACGAGAACAAGACCACCTCTGTGTCGCGCGTGTATGCGCCCAACGAGTACTCGGTGTGGCTCTCTCCGAGGGACCGTGCGCGCTATGAGGGGGTCGAGCACGAGGTGATCGACGAGCTGTGCGCCTACCTGCTCGAGCATGCTCGCGGCGAGGATCTGGCGCTCGCATCGCGCCCGCGCATCACGTTCCACACCGACGACGATCTAAAGCTCGGCGAATTCGGGATCGAAGCGCGACTGGCCAGGTCGGAGGAGGGGGCGGAGGAGGGGCCGGAGGAAGGCGCCGAGCACGCCCCGGCGAGCCCTGCCCGCGCCCGCGCTCGCCAGGCGCCGGAGAGTCCCGCCCGCGACCGGCCGCCGCGGGAGAATCTCGCCCGCGGCGCGGTCGCCGCCGCGCGTCCCGGCGGGGTGGGCGGGACTCCATACAAAGAGCCCGAGGAGATCGGCAACACGATGATCTTCAGCAATGCCGAGCGTGTTCGCGACGCTGTCGAGCAGACCGGGGCGCGCCGGCGCTCCAAGGCGCTGCTGGTCGTGTCTGGCAGACGCCTGCTCGTGCCGCCGCGCGGCGCGGCCATCGGGCGCAGCCGCGACTGTGACATCGTGCTCGAGGATTCGGGCGTCTCGCGCCGCCACGCCGAGCTGCGCCCCCAGGGAACGGCTTGGACGATCGACGATCTCGGCTCGACCAACGGAGTGCGCGTGAACGGCCTCATCATCCACGGAGCCCACCAGCTGCACTCGGGGGACCGCATCGAGATGGGCTCCACTGAGATGCTTTTCGAGATCGCCCCATGAACAACCTCGAGCCCGTGTCGGTGATGTTGAAGTTCGGCTTCCTGGCCGTCCTGTACCTGTTCCTGCTGTGGGTGTCGCGCAGCGCGCTGCGGGACCTGCGTGGCAGTGGGGTGCAGGTCCCGGGCTCAGGTCATGCTGGCACCGGCGACCCCGCCGCCGTGCCGGCCGATGCCACCGGGCTGCATTCGGCCTCCACTTTCGGTCCCGCCGACCTGATCGGTCGCGCTCCGCGCCTGGTGGTGGAGCGCGCGCCCGGTCACGATTCGGGGATGATCTACGACCTCGGCGGGGACGTCGTGCTCGGCCGCGGCGACACCGCCGAGATACGCCTCAACGACCCGTTCGCCTCCTCGCGCCATGCTCGCGTGTACGAGCAGGGGAGGATTCTCGTGATCGAGGATCTCGGCTCCACGAACGGCACGTATCTGAACGAGGAGCTGCTCGACGGTCCGCGGCCGCTGCACCCCGGCGATCGCGTGCGGATCGGCGACTCCGAATTCGCGTTCGAGGTCGACTGATCGCCATGCTGCGCGTGGCGGAGCACTGGTGTGGCACGGACACCGGCCTGCAAAGGCGTGCCAACGAGGATTCGCTGCTCGTCCGCTCACCGTTGTTCGTCGTCGCAGACGGCATGGGCGGCGCGCAGGCCGGCGAGGTCGCCTCGAGCGTGGCGGTGGAGACGTTCCGCGATGGGCTCGACGACGGGTCGGATCCCGAGAGCAGCCTCGTCACGCAGGTGGAGCAGGCCAACTCGCGTATCAACGAGCTCTCCCGCACCAAAGTCGAGCACGCCGGCATGGGCACCACGATCACCGCCGTGTATGTCGGCGAGCGGGATGTGTCGATCGCGCACGTCGGCGATTCGCGCGCCTACTGCCTGCGCGACGGCGAGCTGCTGCGCCTCACCGACGACCACTCGCTCGTCGACGAGTTGATCCGCCAGGGGAAGCTCACGCCGGAGGAGGCCGAGGAGCATCCGCAGCGATCGGTGATCACACGTGCGCTCGGACCGGAGGCAACCGTCGAGGTGGATGTGCGCTCCCTCAGGGGGCGCGCCGGCGACGTGTATCTGCTGTGCAGCGACGGTCTCACCACGATGCTGGGCGAGATCGAGCTGCTCGACGTGCTGGTTTCCCACGAGCGCCTGCGCGATGCCGGCGAGGCGTTGATCGCGGCCGCCAACGCGGCGGGTGGCAAGGACAACATCACGGTGGTGCTGTTCGGACTCGAGGAGGTGCTCACCGAGGCCGAACGTCTCGCCGACGGTCACACCACGATCACCGCCCTCGCGCCGGCGCCCGTCGTTCCGCGCCGTCCGCGCCGCGCCGCGCAAACGCCGCAGCCCAAGAAAGGCGCTCGCCTGCGCCGAAGCCTGCGCCGCTTGCGCGCGCCCGTGGCGGCGCTGGTCGTCGTGGGGGTGCTCGCCGCGGGCGCCTACCTGGCGTTCCAATCGGTGTACTTCATCGGCACCAACCAGCGTGGGCTCGTGACGATGTTCCAAGGCGTCCCGTATGAGCTCCCGGGCGGGATCAAGCTCTACACGAGCAACTACGTCTCCGGGGTGAGCGCATCGACGTTTCCCGCTGCCCGCCGGCAGGCATTGCTCGACCATTCGCTGCGCTCCGAAGGGGATGCGGCAGAACTGATGCGCCAGCTCGAACTCGGGCAGCTGGGAGCGCAGTGAACCGTCCGATCCTCCGCCTGTATGGCCTCGTGTTCGTTCTGTTCGCCCTGCTGATCGCGTTCACCTCGCGCTGGACGATCTTCGAAGCGTCCTCGCTGCGGGCGAATGAACTGAACGAGCGGGGTCTGCTCCAGCAGGAGCGGATCGACCGCGGCGAGATCCTCGCGGCGGACGGCAGCGTGCTTGCGCGCAGCGTGCGGGGGCCGGAAGGGACATACACGCGCAGCTATCCGCCCGGCGCGCTGTTCACGGCCGCGGTCGGCTACTCCTTTATCGAACGGGGTCAGGTGGGCCTGGAGCGCTACCGCAGTCCCGCGCTCAACGGCCAGACCGGCACGAGCGTGCAGGGCATCCTCGATCAGCTGCAGGGTCGCAAGCCCCAGGGCGACACGGTCATCACGACCCTCAAGCCGGCCGCTCAGCGCACCGCGACAGCGGCGCTCGGCGAACACGAAGGCGCGGTGGTGGCGCTTGACCCGAGAACCGGGGCGGTCGAGGTGATGGCGTCCACGCCGAGCTACGACGCGAACGCGGCCGCCTCGCAGAGCGCCTATGAGCGGATCACACACGAGCGCGGCTCGCCGCTTGTGAACCGAGCCCTGGAGTTCGGCTATGCGCCTGGCTCCACGTTCAAGGTGGTGACCGCCACCGCGGCGATCGACTCGGGACAGTACACGCCGGAATCGACCGTTAGCGGGCGCAACGAAGTGCCGATCTCCGGGGTGCCCCTGAAAAACGACAACAACGAAAGCCTCGGGCAGCTCACGCTCACCCAGGCGCTCGCCAAGTCCGTCAACACGGTGTACGCCCAGGTGGCCGAGCATCTCGGCAAGCAGACGATGGCGCGCTACATGAGGCGCTTCGGCTTCGACCGCAAGCCGCAGCTCGATTACCCGGCCGAAGAAATGTCCTCCAGCGGCGAGTACCTGGGTGAAAGGCTGCTCTCGCCCACCAGCACTTACGTCGATGTGGGTCGCATGGGCATCGGCCAAGACAAGCTCCGGGTGACGCCTCTGCAGATGGCCGAGGTGGCGGCGACCGTCGCCAACCGCGGCACGCTGATGACGCCCCACCTCACCTCGGCAATCGTCGAACCGGACGGGCGCGTCATCCAGCGCGTCTCGCCGACAGTGCAGTCCGTCGTGATGAAGTCCTCCTCCGCGGCGGCGGTGACGAAGATGATGGAAGCGGTCGTGAACGAAGGCACCGGCACCACCGCCCAGATCCCGGGGGTGCAGGTGGCGGGCAAGACCGGAACCGCGGAGACCCAGATCGGGGCGGCCATCAACAACGTGTGGTTCATCGCGTTCGCGCCCGCCCAGAACCCGACCGTGGCGGTGGCCGTGACGCTCAAGGGCGTACCCGGATTCGGCGCGGCGTTCGCCGCGCCTGTGGCCAAGCAGGTCATGGAAGCGCTGCTGCATGGTTGACCGCGGGAACAGCTTGAGAGGACGCGAACACATGAGCGTGGGACGTGATGAGCGTGGTTGAGGCAGGCACTGTCATCGACGGGCGCTACCGCGTAGCGGCTCGGCTCGGCTCCGGTGGGATGGCCGATGTGTATCTCGCCCACGACACGCTGCTGGGACGGCAGGTGGCGCTCAAGCTGCTCCACCATCGCTTCGCCGAGGACCAGGAGTTCGTCGAGCGCTTCCGTCGCGAGGCATCCAGCGCCGCCGGCCTCTCGCACCCGAATGTGGTGGCGGTGTTCGACAGGGGCGAGTGGAACGGCACCTATTACATCGCGATGGAGTACCTGCCGGGCCGCTCGCTGAAGGCGGTGGTGCGCGAGCACGGCCCGCTCTCCCCGCCGGACGCGATCGACATCGTGGTGCAGATCCTGCTCGCGGTGAGGTTTGCGCACCGGCGCGGCATCATCCACCGCGACATCAAGCCCCACAACGTGATCCTCGACGAGGAGGGTCGCGCGAAGGTCACCGACTTCGGGATCGCGCGGGCCGGAGCGTCTGACATGACGCTCACCGGCTCGATCATGGGCACCGCGCAATACCTCTCGCCCGAGCAGGCCCAGGGCCACGCCGTCAGCGAGACCTCCGACCTCTATGCGGTGGGCGTGGTGCTGTACGAGCTGCTCACCGGCAGCGTGCCGTTCGAAGGGGAATCGGCGGTGAGCATCGCGCTCAAGCAGGTCTCGGTCGAGCCGACTCCCCCGAGCGAGCGCAACCCGGAGGTGGGGCCGGCGCTCGACGCGGTGGTGATGCGCTCGCTCGCAAAGGACCCCCTGGCGCGCTTCGCAAGCGCGGACGAGTTCATCGCGGCGCTCCAGCAGGCGCGCCAAGGAATCGCGCCTGGTGGGTGGGTTCCTATTCAAAACGGAACCCCACCCGCCGCGGACACCGCGGCGGGGCTGCTCGTGCCGCCGCTGCCAAGCGACGCGCAGCCGTCTCCCGCCGCCGCCCGGCGGCGCAAGCGCGCCCTGTGGGTCGCCGGCGGCGTGGCGGCGCTGGCGATCGTGGCGGCGGTCGTCCTGCTGTTCCTGCTCCCATCCTCGAAGGCGGGCCGTGTGACGGTGCCCGACGTCACCGGCGAGACCCAGTCGGTGGCTGTGGCATCGCTGAAGCGAGAGGGCCTCGAGCCGGTCTCCTCGCTCACCGCGAACGCGCGCGTGCCGAGTGGCCTGGTGATCGGCACCACCCCGCCCCGCGGAACGGTCGTCAAGAAGGGCTCACGCGTGAGTGTGGTCGTGTCATCCGGTCCGGGAATCGTGGCGCTCCCGAACGTCTACGACAAGAGGAGCGACGAAGCGACGAAGATCCTGCGCGAAAAGGGCTTCCAGCCGACGGTTCAGAGCCAATCGAGCGACAGGGTGACGAAGGGTCTCGTGATCTCGACCAACCCCACCGCGGACACTGAGGTGCAGGTTGGCGGCCCGGTCACGGTGTTCGTGTCCTCCGGGCCACAGGAAGTGAGCGTGCCGGAAGTGACGGGCGAACAGCAGGCCGTCGCGACCGCCACGCTTGCCGCGGCCGGCCTGAAGGTGACGGTGGTAAAGCGCGAAGTCGCCGAACCGCCGGCGGGGACGGTCATCTCGCAGTCGCCGGGCGCGGGCTCACAGCTGAAGGTGGGCGGCAAGGCGACGATCGTGGTGGCCCAAGCGCTGAAGCTCCTCGCGGCGCCCTCGGTGGTCGGCCAGAGCGAAGCGCAGGCGGCGGCGACGCTCACCGGCGCGGGCTTTGCCTCGCACACCGTGTCGCGCACCGTCACAGACCCCTCCAAGGTGGGGATCGTGGTGCAGCAGAGCCCGGAAGCCGGGCACAAGCTGGCAAAAGGGGCAGTCGTGACCATCGCCGTGGGAGCGCTCGCCCAGCAGACCACCTCGACGTCCACCACCACGACCACCACCCCGCCTGCCTCCGCGCCCGCGGCGGGGGCGCCGCCGGCGAGCGGGTAGAGAGTCCCCCGCGCCCGCCACCCGTGCGCCGTCGGGGAGCGGGTAGCAGGACTACCTGAACAGCGTGACCTCGGAGATCTCCGAGGTCTCCTGTCCAGGCGGGAGCCTTGTGAGCCAGACCAGGTAGTAGCGGTAGACGAGTCCTGAGGAGTCGATCGCGATCGTCGTGTGCGCGCCGATCGTGCGCGCGGGGGCGAGCGCCGTCCACCCGAGCGCTGTGAGGCTCTGACCCGCGCCGGAGGAGCTTCCGGAGGTGAGCCCGGTGGAGGCGTATATGGCGGCGGTGAACCCGGGTGTGGGCGTTTGGATCTCGATCGAGCGCGCCGCCACCCCTGGGGCTGCGTCGAGCGAGACGCCGAGCCCCGGCTTGCCAAGGTTGCCGTTGATGTAGTGCTCGGTGCTCCAGGACGTGTTGAGGTCGCCGTCGACGACGCTCGCCACGTCTTCGGCGTGTTCGGGGCCCGTGCCGAACGGGTTGTAGGAGCTGGCGGCTTTCTGGGCAAGCACGACCGGCGTGGTGCCCGCTCCCGAGTGCACGTCGGGCGCCACGCCGGTGCCGCTATGCGTGTGGCGGGCGGCGGCGACGATCGCGACGGCGACGATCGCGGCGAGCAGCGCGAGTGAGATCGCCCAGCGCGCCGGGTGGCGCACGCGCCACGGCAGCAGGCGCCTCGCCGGTGAGTGCAGGGTGCGCAGCACCGCCGTGGCCTCGCCCGTTGCCTGCCCGGAGCGGGCGGTCTCGATTGCAAGCGCCTCCTCCATGTCGGCGATCATGCTCGCCATGTCCGGGTAGCGCCGCCGCAGATCCTTGGCGGTGGCGCGTTCGACCACGACCGCGGTTGCGGCGGATACCTCCGGGCGTGAGAGCTGCACGTCGGGGACCTCCTCGCGCACATGCATCATCGCCACGGCGACCGGCGACTCGCCCTTGTAGGGGACGCTGCCGGTGAGCATCTCGTACAGCACGACCCCGAGCGAGTAGACGTCCGACTGGCCGGTGACCGCCTGGCCGAGGGCCTGCTCGGGAGAGACGTAGTCGGTGGTGCCGAGCACGCGCCCGTCCATCGTGAGCCCAACCTCTGAGAGCGTGCGGGCGATCCCGAAGTCGGTGATCTTCGCGCCGCCCTCCTCGCCGAGCAGCACGTTCTGCGGCTTGACGTCGCGATGGACGATCTCCTGAGTGTGGGCCGCGCCGAGAGCGCGCGCGATCTCGATCCCGTAGGCGAGGGCTGTGGGCACGTCCAGTGGCGCGTCGCGGCGGATCAGATCCTTGAGCGTCTCCCCCGCGACGTGCTCGAGCACGATGTATGGAGTCCCGCCCGCCCCGGCTTGGATGCCGCCGGGACCGTCCTCGTTCCGCGCGTCCCACTCGCCCGCGTCGATCACGGTGACGATGTGCGGGTGGTTGAGCTGCGCGACGGCGCGGGCCTCGCGGCGAAAGCGCTCGAGCTGGTCGGAATCGGAGGCGATCTCGCGATGCATCAGCTTGATCGCGACCTGGCGTTCGAGCACGGTGTCGAACGCGCGGTAGACGGTGCTCATGCCGCCGTGTCCGATGCGCGCGTCGAGGCGGTAGCGACCGCCGAGTGTGGTGCCGAGGATGGCGTTGTTCACGATTTGAGCCTCGAACGCCTGAGTATGGACTTGGTGGTGGGTGGGGAGTGTGAGGTTCTTATTTTTTTGGGAATGGCTGGCCTGCTAGGAGGTGTTATCGCGCATGCGTCGGATCACAAGCACGGCGAGCGCACCGCGGTAGGCCGCGCAGGCCGGCAGCAGTGCCGCGCGCCGCTCCGGACCGAGCACCCTCGTGCTCGCGAGCGTGGAGAGGAACGCGCTCGCGGCGCCCGCCGCGAGCGGGAGCCGCAGTCCGCGCGGCGTCCCTTCGCGCGCGAGCCGCGTGCCCTTCAGCAACGCGGCGCCCGCGATCACCGGCAGGCCGACCTTCCAGGAGAGCCGGTCGGAGTCGCGGCGCGAGAAGCCGCGGGCGCGTGCCGCGGCGAGCGTGGCCCCACTGCGTGAGACGCCGGGCATCAGCGCGAGCGATTGTGCGCAGCCGAGCGCGAGCCCGTCGAGCGGCCCCGGGCCGGCGGCTGGACCTTGATCTGCGTTGTGCGTGGTCGCCCCGGGTGTCCGTCCCACGCGCGCGAGAGGGAGCTGCGTGCTTCCGCGTGGCGTCCCCACACGCGCGCGTGAGGAGCGCTCGGCGGCGATCATTGCCCCCGACCCGGCGAGCAGCCCCGCGGCGATCGTCGTGGGCGTGCCGAGTTGCTGCTCGATCCGCTCGCCCAGCGCGTATCCGGCAAGCGCCGGCGGAACCACTGCTAGCGCGAAGAAGCCGAGCTTTGCGTCGAGCCCCCGCGGTACGCCGTCCTTGCCGTGGCCCCATGGTCGGCCCTCGCGCATCCCCCACGGTGGGCGCACGAGCAGCGCCGCCGCCGCGCCGGCGTGCAGCGCGACCTCGAAGGACTTGCGCAGCTCGGGGTCGAGCTCGCCGTAGGACCAGTCGAGCAGCCACGGCACGAGCGTGGTGTGGGCCGAGGAGGAGACCGGAAGCAGCTCGGTGGGACCGTGCAGCAGTCCGAGCGCCACGGCATGGCGCAGCGGGAGCCTGGGGGCGCTCCGCACGCTCCTACCGCGACTGGCCCGGCGCATCCCCGCGCGCGTCCGCGTCAACTCACGCCGGCACGTCGGCCGCGGGCTCGCTGTCCTCTGGTGTCGGAGTCGATGGCCGCGAGCGTCGCCGCACGACGGCATAGACGATGCCCACCACGACGAGCGCCGCGATTACGTAGTCGGCGTACTCGAAGCCTTTGCGCACGCTTGTCCAGTCGCTGCCAAGCGCGTGCCCCGCGAGCGCTAGCGCGAGAACCCACGGGATCGTGCCGATCAGCGAGAAGATGGTGAAACGTCCGAGGGGCATCCTTGAGATCCCGGCGGGCAGCGACACGAAGGCGCGCACGAGCGGCACCATCCGCCCGAACAGCACCGTCGGCTCGCCGTAGCGCTGGAAGAAGCGGTCGGCGCGTTCGATCTGGGCAGGTCCCATGTGGAGCTTCGCCCCATGGCGTTCGAACAGCTCCAGGCGCCCGCCGCGCCCGACCGCGTAGGCGAGCCACGAGCCCACCATCGTGCCGAGCAGTCCGGCGAGCACGATTCCGGTCATCGTCATGTGGTGGCTGGAGCCGCTCTGGGTGGGGTCGGCGACGGCGAACCCCGCGAACAGCATCACCGCCTCCGACGGGATCGGGATGCAGGCGCTGGAGAGCGCCATCAGCGCGAAGATCCCGGGCAGGCCGGCGTCGCGGACGAAGCGCTCGGTTTCGTTGACGAGCGTTTCAGAGATCGACGCGAGCACGAGCAGGTGTGGCATGTGCGCGCAACGATACCTGCACGGAGCTGACGACTACGCGCGTCGGTCGGCGCAGGCAAGCTGTCATGCGATGCATACACGAGTTGACTAACCAACGGACTAGATCCTGTATGCAGCGTCAACGTCAACATCGTCGCCCAGCCCGCTACCGTGCGCGATCGGATGCGCGTTTGGATAGACCTCACCAACAGCCCGCACGTGCTCGTGATGCGCCCGGTGATCGAGCTGCTGCGCGAGGACGGCCACGACGTGAAGGTGACGGCGCGCGACTTCGCCCAAACGCTGCAGTTGCTCGATCGCTTCGGGATCGAGCACACGGCGATCGGCCGCCACCGCGGCGAACACCTGGTGGACAAGGCGGTGGGGTTGGCATCCCGCTCGGCGGCGCTCGTGCGCTGGGCGAGGGCGCACCCGCGCACGCGCGCACGCACACGAGGTGGCCCGTTCACGAATGGACAAGCCCCCGGTCCGCGACGCGGAGGCGGCCGCCGGCGGGCGGGAGCGCCCTTCGACATAGCGCTCGGCCACGGCTCCAACGACGTGAGCGTGGCGGCACGGCTGCTGCGCATCCCCTGCTCGACGACCTTCGACTACGAGTGGGCGGCTGTTCAGCACCATCTCAACTGCCGCCTGGCGCAGGCGGTGGTGGTGCCCGACGCGATCCCGCCGGAGCGCTTGGACCGGTACGGCGCGAAGGGCAAGGTGCGCGCGTATGAGGGGCTGAAGGAGGAGTACTACCTCGCCGACTTCGAGCCCGATCCCGGGGTGCTGGACGAGCTGGGGATAGATCGTGGGCGACCGCTCGTCGTCGTGAGGACGCCGCCCGAGGTGTCGCTCTATCACCGCTTCGAGAATGACCTGTTCGCGGACGTGCTTGAGCGTCTGCGAGACGCGGCGGCGAGGGAAGGGGTGCAGTCGGTTGTGCTGCCCCGCACCGACTCGCAGCGTTCGGAGCTGAGCGGCGTGCCGGGTTTTACGGTGCCGGAGCATGCGATCGACGCTCAGTCGCTGATCGCATACGCCGATCTCGTGATCTCCGCCGGAGGCACGATGAACCGCGAGGCGGTGGCGCTCGGCACTCCCGTGTACACCACCTTCGAGGGCCGTCTGGGGGCGGTCGACGAGCGCCTGATCGCCGACGGGCGCCTGCGTAAGCTGGGCGGCGTCGGCCGGCTGGACCTGGCCAAGCGCGACCCTTCCGCCGTCCCGGCGCGCACACGCCGCGATCCGCGGCGGCTGGTGGAACTGTTGCTCTCCCCACTTTTGCCCTGAGAAGCCCTAGAATCAGGGACAATGCGCCGACGGATCAGCTCGCCGGCTCTCTCCCTTTACCGGCACTCGCTACCGAGGCTGGCGCTCGACGGCGCGCTCGTGGCGCTCGCCTACTACCTTGCGTTCGAGCTGCGCTTCGACAACGGCCCGACCGGCCGCTACGCGATTTTGCGCGAACGCACCATCTGGTGGGTGCTCGGCGGCAGTCTCGTGGTGCTGCTGCTCTCGCGCGTCTACCAGCGCCGCTGGCGCTACTCGGGCCAGCGCGACTACGAGGCGGTGGCGCGCGCGGTGATCGCGATCGTGCTGCTCACCGTCGTGGCGGTCGATGTGGTGCGCCCTGTGCAGATCCACCACCACGGCACGGCTGCGGTGCCCGCCGGCACGGTCGCGGTGACGCTGCCCAACGGCGTGATCGCGCTCTTCTTCCTGCTTTCGCTGCTTCTGCTGATCGGCGTGCGCGTGGTGGCGCGCAGCGTGTATGAGCGCCGTCCGTTCGGCGGGTTCCGGCCGGGGGGGCGCAGCGAGCGCAACGTGCTGATCGTCGGCGCCGGCGACGGGGGGCGACTCGTGTTGCGCGAGATCCTGCGCAACCGCGAGCTCGGGTTGCGGCCCGTCGGGTTCGTGGACGACGATCAGCGCAAGCACGGGTTGCGCATGGATGGCGTCAAGGTGCGCGGCAACACCGAAGGCGATCTGCCACGGATCCTCGACGAGACCGAGCCCGACGAAGTGATCATCGCGATTCCCTCGGCGCCCGGCTCAACCCGTGCGCGCGTGGTGCGTGAGTGCCGCAGGCGCTCGGTGCCGGTGCGCACGTTGCCAACCGTGTTCGAGCTGCTTCAAGATAGGGGCCCGCCCACCCCGTCCACCCGGGCGATCTCCCGGCAGGTGCGCGAGGTGCGCGTCGAGGACGTGCTCGGCCGCGAGCCTGTGTTGATGGAGCTCGACCGCGTCGGCGCCTACCTCTCCGGCGAGACGGTGCTCGTGACCGGGGCGGGCGGCTCGATCGGCGCCGAGCTGTGCCGGCAGATCGCGCGGGTGGGGCCGCGCCGGATCGTGCTGCTCGACCATGCCGAGGACAACCTCTTCCAGATCGAGCGCGAGCTGCAGGACGAGCGTCACGTGCAGCCCTCGGTGCTCGCCGCGGTGCTCGCCGACTGCAAGGAGGACGAGCGCATGCGCGAGGTGTTCGCCGAGCACCGTCCCACCGTGGTGTTCCATGCCGCCGCCTACAAGCATGTGGGCCTGATGGAGGCCAATCCGGTCGAGGCGGTTCGCAACAACGCGATCGCCACGCGTGTGGTGGCGCACGTCGCGGGGGAGATGGGGGTCGGGCGGTTCGTGCTCGTGTCCACCGACAAGGCGGTGGCGCCGGCGACGGTGATGGGCGCGTCGAAGGCGCTTGCGGAGTTCGCGCTGGAGGCGGCCACCGCGCGCTTCGCGGGAACCCGCTACGCGGCGGTGCGCTTCGGCAACGTGCTCGGCTCCTCGGGCAGCGTCGTGCCGATCTTCCGCCGTCAGATCGAGCGTGGTGGGCCGGTGACGGTCACCGACGAGCGCATGACGCGCTATTTCATGACGATTCCCGAGGCGGTCCAGCTGATCATCCGCTCGGGTTCGCTCGTGTCCGACGGCGATCGCGGGGCGGACGTGTTCGTGCTCGACATGGGCGACCCCGTCAGGATCGTCGACCTGGCACGCGCGATGATCGAGCTGTCGGGCCTCGATCCCGATCGCGACGTTGCGGTGGAGATCGTGGGCAGGCGCGCGGGGGAGAAGCTCCAAGAGGAGCTGTTCAACCGCTACGAGCAGCCGCGGGCGACCCCGGCCGAGAAGATCATGCTCGCCGAGCGCGAGCCGCTCGCCCCCGAGACGGTGGAGGCGATGTTCGACGAGATCGGTCTGCTGGTGTTCGAGGGCGACGCGGCGGGCCTTGCCGCGAAGGTGTCCGAGCTGTCGGCCGTGCGGGCCGAGCTGTCGGAGTCCGTCTCAGGACGCGGCGCGGAGTCGCCTGCGACCCTCATAGACTCCCCGGATCCATGATCGCTCTGCCGCTCGCGCTCTCGCTTTCGAGCTCGTTCACCGAGGTTGGCGCCATAGCCGCGTTCGCTGCCCTGCTTGGGATAGCGATCCTGTCGCTGCTGGCGTTCTCCCAAGCACGCGAGATCAAGCGCCTGCGTGAGTGGGCCGGACGCGCGCCCGAGCGCGCCACCGAACTGGAGCAGCGTGTGAGCGCCGATGCCGCCGCGCGCGTCCAGCGCACCGGAGCACCCGCCGCGCCCGCCCGAGTGGTGCCGCGCAAGACGCCGCTCGTGAGCGCGCCCGTGTCGACCGCGGTGAACGCCACCGTGGCGGCCGTGGGGATGGGAGCCTCACCCATCCCAGCCTCACCC
>PLYX01000109.1 GCA_003151895.1 Solirubrobacterales bacterium | reverse complement strand
TTGGTGACGGCCTGGCGCTTGGCCACCGTGCCGACGAGGCGCTCGCCGGATGCGGTGAAGGCGACTACGGAGGGGGTGGTGCGCCCGCCCTCGGCGTTCTCGATGACGGTGGGCTCGCCACCCTCGAGCACGGCCATGCATGAGTTGGTGGTGCCGAGGTCGATGCCTATGGTCTTGCCCATGGGGTGCAGCTCCTTGCGTCGCGGATCAAATCTGAGTCAGAGAGTAGCAGATTATCTGAGATATGGGTCAACCCACAGGACTGCGACCCCTACGCGGACCGACTGCCACACGTAGCCGGCGGGACCAAGTCGTAACCAGCGGGCGGGACCGGGTTATCCTCATGCGAGTGACCCGTCTGGAGCGCAACGTTAACATCGCCGCGGTCGTGCTCCCGTTCCTCGGCGTGGTCGTGGGCGGGGTGCTGCTGTGGAACAACTTCCTCAGCCCCCTCGATCTGGCGATCATGGCCGTCATGTACATGGGCACGGCGATCGGGATCACCGTGGGCTTCCACAGGCTGCTTACCCACAGGGCCTTCGAGACACACGCACCGGTCCGCTATACGCTCGCGGTGCTCGGCTCGATGGCCGTTCAGGGACCGGCGATCGACTGGGTTGCAGACCATCGCAAGCACCACACGTTCACCGACGAGGAGGGCGACCCGCACAGCCCGCACGCCGGAGCGGGAGCCGGGCTCGGCGGGACGTTGAGGGGCCTGTGGCACGCCCACACCGGCTGGCTGTTCTCCACGCACGGACAGGCCTCCTCGAAACGCTTCGCCCCCGACCTGCTCGCCGACCCGGGGATGCGCAGGATCAACAAGGCGTTCCCGCTGATCGCCCTGGCGAGCCTCGGCATCCCGTTCCTGCTCGGGCTCGGTCTCAGCGGAGGGTCGCTCGTGGCGGGCCTCAGCGCGCTGCTGTGGGGCGGGCTCGTGCGGATCTTCCTCGTGCACCACATCACGTGGAGCATCAACTCGATCTGCCACTTCTTCGGGAGCCGGCGCTTCGACCTCGATGACAAGTCGACGAACGTGTTCTGGCTGGCATTGCCGTCGCTCGGCGAGGCGTGGCACCACAACCACCACGCGTTCCCGCGCTCCGCGTTCCACGGCCTGCGCTGGTGGGAGCTCGACCCGTCGGGATGGCTGATCCTCGGGATGGCGCGGGTGAGGCTGGCGTGGGACGTGGTACGTGTGACGCCCGAGCGCGAGCGCGAGCGGCTGGCGCAAGCGCGGCCGGCGGTCGAGACGCCCGCGGCTTGACGGCGGCGGGCGGGAGGTAACCTCTTACCCATGAATCTCTCTCCAGCACAGCCGGCGCTGCCGGAGCGCCCGGTCAAGCCGAAGCTGCGCGGGGTGTCGCACCAGTACGCGTTCTTCGTGTCGCTCGCGTGCGGCGTGGGGTTGATCTTGGCGGCCTCGGGCGGGCGCGCGCGGGTCGCGGCCACGATCTACGCGGTGGCGGTGTCGGGACTGCTGGGGACGAGCGCGCTGTACCACCGCGTGACGTGGCGCCCGAGCGCAAGGCGGTGGATGCGGCGGTTGGATCACTCGATGATCTTCGTGCTGATCGCNNCCTACACGCCGGTGGCGCTGCTCGCCCTCAAAGGGTCGCTGGCGAGCGCGATCCTGATCGTGCTGTGGACCGGGGCGCTCGGCGGCGTCGTGTTCAAGCTGTTGTGGATCGACGGGCCCAAGTGGCTGTTCGCGGGGGTGTACGTGGCGCTCGGGTTGGTGTCGGCGGCGGTCTTCGGCGAGCTGCCCGCGGCGATCGGCTGGCTCGGGGTGGCCGGACTGGCCACCGGCGGCCTGCTCTACGTGGTCGGGGCGATCGTGTACGCGAGCGGCCGGCCGAACCCGTGGCCGAAGGTGTTCGGCTACCACGAGGTCTTCCACGCGCTCGTGATCGCCGCGGCGGCGTTGCAATACGCGGTGATCGCCTTCGCGGTCATCCCTCACGGTTGACGCGACGGGCACATCCGCGCCAGCGCGCATTCGTCGCAGGCCGGCTTGCGGGCGTGACAGGTGCGGCGTCCATGACGCAGCAGGTTCACATGGAACTCGAGCTCGTGGCCTGGCGGGGTGAGGGCCAGCATCTGATCGTGCAGCTCCTCGAACGGAGCGCCGGGCCGGAACAGACCGAGGCGCGTACCGACACGTGAGACGTGCGTGTCGACCGGGATGTCGGGCAGGCCGTAGGAGAACAGCAGCACACACGCGGCGGTCTTGCGCCCCACGCCGGGCAGGGCGCACAGGTAGGCGCGGCTCTCGGACACCGGGGCGTCGCGCATCCACTCAAGCGACAACGGGTTCTCCGAGTCGCGCGCGCCGGCGACGATCGCGGCGAGGATCGCCTGGATGCGCGCCGACTTCACCTTCGAGATGCCGCCCGGGCGGATCGCCTCCTCGACGTCCTCGACCGGCGCGGCGAGCACCGCCGCGTAGTCGATCGGCTGGGCGGGCGGGGCGGGCGGGCCCGAAACACCGAAGCGCTCGCGCAGGCGCAGGAAGGCCACGTCGCGGTTGCGGTCGTTCGTACTCTGCGAGAGCACGGTCAGGATCAGCTCGTCGAGCGGCCGCCCGTGCGGCGCCATGCGCGGGATGCCGTACAGCTCGCGCAAGCGGTCGCGGATGCGCAGCACGCGCGCGCGTGTGGGGCCGAGCATCAGGCGACGCTCCCGCGCGGCAGGACCCAGCGGGTTGGCTGGCCGGTGATCTCGGCGATGCGGTCGTAGTCGGCGTCGTAGTGAAGGACGGTCAGCTCGGCGCTGGCGGCGCAGGCGGCGACGATCAGGTCAGGCAGGGGCACCGCCCGGTGCTGTGAGCGCTCGGCCAGGCGGGCCTGCACCTCCAGGGCCCGGTCCAGGACCGCTTCGGTTATAGCCACGCGCGGGAGTGCCCGTAGAACCGAGGCAAGCGTGGCGTAGACGCCAGGGCTGGATGCGCTGTAGAGCAGCTCCAGGTCGACGATCCCACACGTTGCGATGGCGCCCGAGAGCAGCAGGGGCTCGATCACCGCTCGTACCTCAGGGCGCGTGTCGCGTCGCGTGAGCGCGCTCTTGTCGGCGAGATAGGTTGCCAACGCGCCGCTCAGCGCCAGGCGCCGGCCATCGCCGCCGGGTCGTCGAGCTCGAGCGCGCCCGCTTCGAACAGCAGCTCGACAAGCCGCTCGCGCTCGCGCAACCTGATGACCTCGTCGAGGGCGGCATCCACCGTGTCGGTGAGCGACCGCGTGCCGAGGACGCCGCGCGCGGCGTCAACCTTCTCGAAATCGACCTCGAACGAAGTCTTGCGTCTTGTTGCCGTTGCCATGCGGATAAGATAGCAGATTACAACGAGTTAGATAGCAATATCTCATGTGTTTGCTATCAGGGGCTAACGATCGTGGCGCCGAGCATCAGCGCCGCACGTCGAACCCTACTGACGCGTCCGCCCCACTGAGCGCCGGTCGCTCAGCGGATGGGGGCTACGGCGACAGCGCCTGGCTTCTCCATGACTCGATTATCGCCTCCGAACGGGCGATCGGCCGGCCGGATCGACTGAAGCGCACGATGACGCCGTCCGCGATCTCGAAGTCCACTGTCTGCTCGTAGGGCATACCCGCAGGCTCCCACGCGCTTGGGACGGGATTTTGCGGCGGGCGCTGACGGAGTCCCCAAGGCCCCCTCGTGAGCGCCGCCGGGACAGGGAGAGATGACGGCGCTAGGAGCAGCTCGTCGAGGGAGCTCGAGCGCTCGACGCTCGAAAGGCTGACCGAGTGGACGCTGTGGACTGAAGGGACGCTCACCTTCTGAGCGTGCAGCTCCGGCGTGCGCGGCGAGCCGGCGTCACACCCGCACGCCACTCGACGCCGGCTGGCCGTTCGGGCAGGTCATCGGCTGAGCTTTGCTCACCCGTCGGTGCTGTCACCTTCGATGTGCTCGCGCCGCTCGGCGGTCGAAGGCTCCGGCTGCCCCCGGGCGCATCCGCCGGATCGAGGATCGGCAACTCGGCGAAGTAGCTCCGGTAGGTTGGCTTTGATTACTGTCCGCCACCAGACCAGTAACCCTTCAAGCATGTCGCCCGCTTGACACGAAACGCTCGGGGTTCAGCGGCCAAGTGATCGGCCACGACCCCCGAGCGTTATGCGCTACCCAGGGCTGAGTGAGGCAGAAACTTCAGGGCTCTCAAAAGAGAGGAAAGAGGAAAGCGTATTAGTCCAACCCTCCCTGCTGAGTACTCCTGACTGCTTCTCTATGGGTAGATCTGCCCTGTGGGTAAGAGATGACACTTCTTCTGCCACCGGGGGTACCCTGGCATCGGAGTGTCGGTCAACCCCGGGATGGCTCACTGCCCTGACTGCGGTTGCGTTAGTGCTTGCTGTGCTTTGTTTTAACCGTTGGGGTGGTGGCTGCCCCGGGTGCCGGGGAGGGGAGAGGCACGACTGAGCTTCAATGATGCGCTCTCTTCGCCTTCTTCTTCGCTTTCTTGTGCTTGGCGCATCCGGTGGGCACGATCGGGGTGCTGCTGTGAATGGTGGCGCCGTTCTGCGCGACGAACAGGGTGGGCATCGCGAGTTTCTTGGTGGTGCACAGATTCGCGTTGGCCGCGAGCGCCGAGAACTTGCCCTGGGGTAGCGTCAATTCGAACGTGCCGACGGGCACGTCGGGGACGCTCTTGAACGTGCTGCTTGTAATGCCGGCTTTACTGATGAACGTCGTCCCGACGAGATGGACGGTCGCGCCGTAGCCCTGCAGGACGATGATCAGGTCAGGGAACGCTTCCCCACCATGAGAGACGAAATACGCCGGTCCTGTGAGCGGGACGGGCATCACGGGGGTTGTTGCCGTGGCGTGCCCGACGATCGACGCCGGTGGACAGTCCGCGGGATTCGCTTCAAACGTTGCGGCAGGACAAGCCTTCTGCAAAGTCGTGAGCCTCGAAGGCAGTTGCTTTGGCAGGTCTACCTTGACGCGGGCGATGTTCGCGTCATACGGTCCCGCGGGATAGGTGAGTTTGACCGACAGGCTCGCCCCCTTACTCCTCGACGTCTTCCCGTTTGTCTTCGCGGTCAGCTTCGGTTTGAACGCGAGGACCGCACAGTTGGTGATCTGGAACGGCACGGACAGGTCTTTGACCACGCTCTGGTCGCTTGTGAGGCTGCCCGTGATCGCCAGGGGACTGCAGTTGGTTGGGTTGAACGTGAAGCCTTTCCTGTCGATCGACACGTTGACGTGCTGGATCTGTAGCGGAATCCCGTCCAGGATCGTGGGGATCTTGTACGGACCTGTGCTGTCGCTCGTGATCGTCAGGACCGCGCTGATCGGATCGACTTCGATCTTCGCTCTGACGATCACCTTGCCGAGGTCGAACGGCCCCGCCTTCGCGGGGTTGACAATCGACAGGCCATACGGAGCGCCTTTGTAGCCTTCGGTGATGAACACTTCGCCACCCGTGACGCTGTAGGGATCGCCGCCCAACCCAACGCCGACGGTCGTGTGTCCGATCAGGCTCTCAGACCCACACGTACCGGCATTCGCCTGGGCTTCTGGACAGAGCTTTACCGTCGCGAGCGTCCCCAACAGACCTGGAGGCATCCTCAGCCGGATCGCCTGCAGGTTCTGGCTGCCGTCCGGACGCGACATCGTCATCGTGAACGGGCTGAACCCGCCCGCCTGGATGCTCGTCATGCCCGCCGTGAGCGAAGGCGCGAACGGGAGCGGGTTCGAGCACGGCGCGCCGTGCGGGCCCGACACGATCTGGAATTCCGAGGAGGATTCCGTCGTCGCATTCGCCGACCAGGGGGTGAACGTGCCGGTCGTCTTGTAGGAGCCGCACAGAGGCGGGGTTCCGAGCGGTGCGCGGTCGCCGCCGAAGAAGTGCAGTTCGACATCTTCAAAGGGCACCTCCGGCAGGAACTGCGCTTCGGGCTCACCCGCGAACCGCGGGTCGTTCTCGAACACCGGATCGCCTTCGAAGTGCGCCGTCAACTGGCCCGTGACGGGGTTCTCGAGCACTTCGCCGGTTGCCTTCGCGCTGATGCCGGACACAGGATCGCTCGCATAGATGTACATCGCAACCAGCGATCCGAACGGATTCGAGTTCTGCGTTGCCAGATACGCAGCGCCTTCGAGCGCGTTCGCGAGCAACGGCGTCTTGATCTTCGCCGTAGCGATCTTCGCCGCTTCGGGACACGTCGGCGGCGCCGCGCTCTGCAGGCCGATCTCTTCCATCGAGCACGCTTGCAGGCCGTCCGCCGCGGCAGGGTTCAGTGCGACTCCTTCGGGCAACGTGACCGAAAGGCCCTTCACCGCAGCCTCGCCGAGGCCGGTGGGATTCAAGCTCGTTTCCTGCGGAACGTGCTCATCGACCGTCAAGCCCGTCGGTGCGCTTCCCGCCTGCCCGTCCGGCGTCACCTTGATGGAGGGGGTGAACGGAAGCTGGTTGCAACCGTCCATGCCGACGGGCTGGCCGAGGTTGTCGAGGAACGTGTATTCGAGCGGCGATGTGAACGCGCCCTCCTGCTCCCACGAATCGCTTTCGACCGTCGTGTGCACAGGCCCGGTGCAGGCCGTCGGCAGTGTCAACAGCGGTGGCGGGTTCAATTCTTCAGTTGCAGTGCATGGTCCGAATTTTGTTTCGGCCGCATGGATGCAATTCCATCCGCGTACCGAGTCGTGGCGAGAGTCCCCGGGCACGCCCCAGAAGGTCAAGCGCGTGGTGACGAAGCCGATCGCCTCGGTGATGTTGTTGACGTTCACGTTTACGCCGTAGTCGCCCCCTGTTCGCAGAGACGTGTCGAGGTACACCGGGTCGCCGAGGATGTAGAAGCCGAACCGCGCCGGCTCGCCCACAGACGGCACGAGGGCGAACAGAGGAACTTCGAACACCGTCTCGAAGCTTTCAAGGTACACGGTCACCGATGAGACTCCGACCACCGTGTTGTCCGGGCAGAAGTTCTGCCCTTCTTCCGCATTTCCCAGGAACTTCGTAAGAGGACACTGCGGGAATGGAACCGGGTTGCCGATCAGGCCTGGAGGCAGCTTGAAGTGCAGGTCCTTCACTGCCGCGGGCGGTACGCCTCCTTCGTTCGACTGATTCAACGCGATCACGGAGGTCAACTGGAAGGGGTGGGAGCCCGCCTGCGTATCAGGTGTACCGTCGGCGTTTTCCGGGCGCAACTCGTACTGCTGCACCCCGAATGGGGTGGGGGCACCGCTCACGGTAATGGCACTGTGCGCAGAGGTCCCGGAGGCGCCCCCGCCGGTGAGGCTTACCGCGTTTTCTTCTCCAGATTTAGCCGTCCCGGCCACCTTCACAGCAATGTTGGCTTCCAGATAGCTGTACGCTTGGGGGAGGAATTCGGCGGCCGCTTCTCCCGGTAGTGTGCAGGTGACTTCGTTCGGCGAGACGCTGCAAAAGATCAGCCCGAGGATTTCGGCCGCGTTCGAGCCGGTCGCACTCGTAATCAGCCGAACGCTCTGCGCCGTCAATCCGGCCGGGAGCTTGTCTTTGAGAACGACCGGGGATGAGCTGTTCAGGCCTGTGTCGCCATAGTCCTCCGCCGCAACGTTGATTTCGCCTTCTCCGCCGGGTGGAAGATTTCCCGGCGAGGAGCCGGAGTTGGCATGCCACCAGGGAGTACAGCTGCTGCAGGTGATTCCGGCCGAAGCTTGGGTCGCGCCGACGATCGCGGCCAGCAACAGTCCGGCCGCGACAACGGCGATTACGCGCTTCGTGTGCTTGAGCTTGTCCTTGATCATGTTGTCTCTCTCCTCCGCTCGCTCTTAGCGCCTGGTCCCGGAGGACAAGCTCTTTGCGACCCGGGACTTCTTCGCCCCGTACTTCTTCCTGGCCTGACGTTCGCACGCGGCTCGCTTGCGCTTCGACTTCTTCTTGCAGGCCTTTAGCGCCTTCACGAGCTTCTTCGCCTGCGTCGATTGTCTCTGCGTGACGCCGGATTTGGAAGTGGACGGCACGATGTTTCCCGCGCCCGAGAACGTGGCGCTGGACGGCGCACCGAACAGGGCAGGCTGCGGCGTCGGCGCCGGCTTGCAAGCGTCGCCCGTCGTACAGGGCGGCGGGGCCAGCGGAGGCGCCGGTGCGCACGGCGAGGACGGGGTGCATTCGTGCGCGTTGTAGAGATCGAGGCTCGTGTCATAGTCCTGTTGCGCCAAGTGCGAAGTCGTCAGGAAGAAAACGTCGCTCCCCGTTTCGCTCGCGTCCATGAACGCCGATTCGTCAGACGAGGTCCCCGCCGAGATCAGCGCAACGCACCCTCCTATCGATTCGACGTACAGGTCGCTGGCGCTCTGGCCGTAGCCCGGCGGCCGGCAGCTGCCCACACCCGACGGCTCGTACTCGTAGACGTCCTCCTTGCCATTCACGTCCGCCGGCACCAACGCATCCGCGCTGTTGAAGAACAGGCGGCCGCTGTCCGAGAGGTAGCGAGACTGGTACAGCGAGTGGAGGAGATCGGTCGTCGTCCATCCCGGAACGCTGCCCGCTACCCAGCGTCCTCCCCAGTTCAGCGCGTAATCGACGAGGTTCCCCTCGTAGGTGTTGCTCTCATGCAGACCCGCGGGCCTGCCGCCCGTCGGGTTGCATGAAATACAAGCAAGATTGTCCGTATTTGCGTGATAGAGGAACACCTCCTCGTCGGGCGAGCCCCCGTTCGCATCGCGGTTTTCATAGCCGGTCAGGCTCTGCTCGGACATGAATGCGAGATAGAGACCGTTTGGCGATACGCGCGCGGTCATCCCGCCCGAGCCATGCCCGCCGCCTTCTTCCCAGTCGGGGTGATCGGCTTGGGATAGAGCGGCGACGAACGTCGGCGCCATCCACGTTTTCGTGGTCGCGTCGTAATGCACCACATAGAGGTTGTTTCCATTCTTGGCCCCATGTTCTGCGGCGTTGCCGAGCACACCGGTCGCGACGAAATAGACGTAAGAGCCGTCTTCGCTGGCGCCGATCACTCCCTCTATCCCGGCGCTTTCTTCAGCATTTTTCGCAGGCGTCAAGTCGGTCAACTTTCCAGCTAGCGGTTCACTCCCACCGCTTGTCAGTTCGTACTCATAAAGGTCGTCTTCATTTGAGCCTTCGGATGAGATCATCGAGTTCGCCGTCAGGCGCTCGCCGCTGAGGAAGAACACTCTCGAACCGTCGCTGCTGGCTGTTCTGTAGATAGAACTCGCGCCCGTCGGTTCCGGGGCGCCCTGGGCGGCGTCGACTTGGACCGTTTCTTTCCGCGCCATGTCGCGCAGGTACAGATGGTTGTTGCCAGCTTCGAAGAAGATGCGCGACCCGTCGTCGGAGATCGCGTGTCTAACTACATAATCCCTAGCGCCAAGCGAGCCATCGACCGGGTTTTCGGCGGCCGAGATACTGGCCGGTTGAAGTTGCCCGCCAGCCCACTCGTAGAGCCCGCTTACCGGACCGCCTGCCGTCAGTGCCACTCCGCTCGAATGAAGGACAACGTGACTGAAATCCGGTGTGGCGGAATCGAATCCGGTTCCGGCCCCTCCGCTACCGAATTTGGCGCCCGGTAGGACATTGCCCGATGTCACCAACGCTTCGTAGCCACCATCTGCCTTGCGTAGATAGGTGGTCTTTTCCGCGCCTGCCGGCAACGGAGGCAGCGGTGTGTCGCCTGCCGGTTCCACCAGCCCCAACGACAAATCGTTCGAGAAGAGCTTGTATTCGGACGAGTGCCCGACCGCCACGCCGGTCGCGCCTTCGTAATGGGGAGTGGTGATGTCCGCCGTTGCCCATTCGCTCGGCGCATGGCGGGTGGAGATGACCTGCGTGGTTTCGATCGCCCTGTTGCCTGCGGGATTGGGCACGAACGATGCCGTCGCGGTGTATGTGATCCCGCTGCCGTCGGCGGCCGCCTGAATGTCAGACCCCTGTTCGTTGCCGACTGCGATTATCGCCGCACCCTGCTTGTTCGGTGGGCTCACCATTTCCCAAGACCGGCCGTCGACCTGTGTGAATTCGGTCCCCGTCACCTGCGTGGTGAAGGTCTCATCTGGACCTTCGACCGTCACCGCTTCACCGCTCGGTTCGCTGATCGCGACGACGCGATAATGGTAGGTGGTCGCCACCTGCAGGCCCTGCAGGTGTACGCTCACGTTCAGGTCGCCCTTGCCGGAGCCCAGTTCGAGACCAGGGGGCACAGGCACGTTCGCTCCGTAGGCTGCGGTCGTGCCGTACTGGAAGTAGTAGGTGGTGGAGACGTTGTTGGGATCGATCCCGGCGCCGAGGCTCACCGACCCGGCCGTCACGACCGATGCCGACTCGCTGTGAATGCCCGGCCCGGGCGTCGTGAATTCGCGATCCTGGATGGCTTCGCCCGGGTTCGTCCCATTACCGTTGCTGGCCTGGAGGCGGTAGTGGTAGGTGGTGTCAGGCTGTAGACCGCTCAGCGAGACGCTCACCGGCACGTTGGCTTCCCCTTCCGGGACCGCAACCGGACAAGGTGCGACGTTGCCGTAGGAGGTGCTGGTTCCCCAAATGAACTGGCACGTCGCGGGGCCGGCGCTGTGGGGATTGACGGCGCCGTTCAACGTGGCGCTCCTGGCCTTCACGTTCGAGGCCGGTTCTGTGACCACGTCCGGGATGACGATGCTCGGCCCGAAGACGTCAACAAAGGAATTGTGTTTTCCACGATCACCGACATACACGTCGTGGGTCGCCGGATCGACCGCCAGGCTCGATATGCCGCCGAAGGCGCCGGCCGGTGTGCCCACCCCGGTCATGTGCCCGAGGTAAGCTCCCGTGGAGTTGAACTGGTCGATGACTCCTCGTTCCGCTTCCGCAACGTAAACGTCACCGTTGCCACCGTCTATCGCGATACCGCTGGGGCGTTCCAACGCCCCAGCGGGTGTTGCCGTCAACCGCCGCACCAACACGTATTGGTTGAGCACCGTGGGTTCGAGGACGTCTACCGCATTGTTCTCGAGCACCAGCAAATCCCCATTGATTGGGCTCACCGCGATGGAGTTGACCCCGTTGAACAGCACGCCCGTTTCAGGACCGGCCAGCTGCGTGACATATTTCTCGCCGCCCCCCGCTTCGGGCTTGAATACGTCAACGAACCCTCGCGGATCGGAGACATACACGTCGCCTTCGGCGAGGCTCGTCGAATTGTCCACAGCGACAACGCCCCGGGGACCGCATTCAAAGCAGGCGAAGCCTTTGTTCGGCGTGTCCGCGCCCTTCCACAGAGCCTGCAGCGTGCCCGTCGGACCGTACACGGCCACCAGTCCCACGGTTTCCGCGCCGGATTCGTCCCCGGTGACGTATGTCTCCTTTTCGCCGGTCTTGTGGCCGACGGCAACGCTCTGGCGCAGGTCGTAGACGGGAGGCGGGATTTGGGGGAACTGCGAGATGAAGGCGCCTGAGGAGGCGTTGAACTTGTCGAGCCTGGAGTTGGGGAACCCGTCGGCCACGTACAGTTCGCCCGAGTCCACCGTCAGACCGGTCGCTGCGTCGAGCGGGCCCGGCGCGGCGACGGGTTCGCCTTTCGGCCCTTCGGCGGGTACTTCTTCTGCGATCCGCGAGAGATAGTTGTGCGTCACCGCGGCCTGGGCGGGCGCGCCCGCAAGCAGTAGCCCGCCGGCGAGCGCGCACAGCGATGCCAGGATCAGCCCGCGAACGCTCGTCGAACCGCGCGGCCGGCGGCCTCGACCCCCCCGTCCGGCGAGCCTATTCTCAGCAACCGACCGGCCCGGCGCGCGGCCGGGCGAAAGCAAGCTTCTCATCAGGGCGTTCCCCTCCTCTGGGCTACGACTGTGGACCCGCCGACCCCTCCCTCTCCCTCTCTCTGTGGAGTTACCACTCCACAGGTGTTTTGCATCACGCAAAACACTGGAAAGGGAGATTGATTGAGACTTAATCACTGTTTCTTTCTTGATTGTTGTTACTTTTGGGTTGTTACTGCTTACACCAGTGCGGCGTGCCCTGCGGGCTCGCCGGCAGATTGAACGTCAGCACGGGCTCGAGACCGAGCCCTTCTTGCCGACCGGACGCGAACCGGCGCTGCGCGCGGTTCGCTTGAAAACCTTGGAGGCGAGCGCTCAGATGGGCGGGCCTCATCACGCAGCCTGCCTGTGGTCGGCGCCGGGCGAGTGAGCGCCTGTGCCCGTATGGGTGCGAATCGAGCCTGCGACCTGCCGGCCGGTGGGTGTCAGGCGCCACTCGTTGGCCTCGCCCTTGGCCGGCCCGCCGTTCCCAGCGTTCTCGAGCAGGCCGAGGCGCTGGAGCCGGGACAGCAGCTTTGAGATCTGTCCCTGATCGGAGATGCCGGCACGGTCAGCCACCTGACGATTGCTGGAGCCGGGATGCTCCGCGACATCCTCCAGCACCCTCGCGGTGCGATAGGTGAGGCGCATCGGCAGCGCCGCCAACGCCCCGACCGCGGCCGGTGTGGTCGTGGGCGCCGCCTTCAGAGAGACCGGGGCGGGCGCGGGACGAGCCTGTTCGCGGCGTGCCGTGCTGCTCCCCAGGTAGGGCAGGACGATCATGCCCATAAGCTCGCCCAACAGGCCCTTGAGCGGCTCGTGACGCGAGCGCGCAAGGCGCGCGTGGAGGATCGAGGAGACCCCGCCCACCAGGCCCTGTGCGGTCAGGGCGCCCCCATCGCTCGAGCGAGAGCTCTCGCGCCGGCCCTCGTCGACGATCTTGGCCAGCCGCTCGAGGACGGCCTGGCGAGCATCGAGCACCTTCTCGCCCGCACGCTGGGACTCGACGATGCACAGGCGCGCGAGCGCCGGCTCACGATCGAAGAAGCAGAGGATCACCCACAGCCCGCCCCGCACACGCTCACGCCAGGAGGAGCCCTCCAGCTTCGCGGCGGCGATCTCGGCGGCGATCTGCTCCACCACGCCGTCGAGCACGGCGAGCAGGCAGTCCTCACGATTCTCGAACAGCTCGTAGAACGTGCGACGCGAGACCCGCGCGTGAGCGGTGATGCGCGCGACCGACGCGCCGTCATAACCCCACTCCCCGACGGCGCCGACAGCCGCCGCCAGCAGACGCGAACGCTGCATCTCAGCCACATGCACCCCACCGGCACGGCTTACCGCCGAGGACCGCGGAGCAGGGTCTCCCGCACGCCGCGCTCCTTGCGAGGAGCGCCCGGGGCGCTCAGCGGCCATCACGCCCACCCCCACCCCATCCCGCCGTCAGGCGGGAGCGCCGGCGGCGCGAAAGCGCCGGGCGACTCCGAACAGGCTTTAGCCGGCCCGGAGCAGAGAGAGAGAGAGAGAGAGAGACGTGTCAGCGACGCTGACACGTCCTATAACGGACGTCCCAACGGCACACGGACTCTCAACCACGTTATTCCCCATCGAAACCACGCGAACTACAACTCCCTCTCGTTGCGACCCGGTCCCTCTCCCAAGGTCCCTGATAAACGTTTGATGCCGGCCACAGGGCCAACCCAAACCCGACCTTATTTCGCCCCGCATCCCCTATGGATGCCAGGACATAGGAGTACGTATACCGCATTGGTGAAGTACTGTCAAGTGCTTGGGCGAAATAAAGTCTGGAGGGCCGCGCGCGGGGCTCGCGCGGTCCACCCACCCGCGCCTCCCTAGGCCCACCGACCCGCGCCTATCTATATCCTCGCGCGGTGCCGGAAGTCCGCGAGAACACAGCCGAGATCGATACCCCATTCGGGGCACACGGCGGGCTGCCCGTCTTCTGGCGCAGCGCGCCGTCGAGCGGCGCGGCAGCGCCTGCCCTCTACCTGCACGGTGTGCCGACCAACTCCGACGATTGGGTCCCGTTCCTTGAGCGCACCGGCGGCCTGGCTCCCGACCTGCCCGGCTTCGGACGCTCCGGCAAGCCGGGCTACCTGAAGTACACGATCGGCGAGTACGCAGCCTTCATAGAGCGCTTCCTCGACACGGTCGAAGTCGAGCGCGTGCGACTGCTCGTCCACGACTGGGGCGCAGTCGGTCTCGCGTTCGCACAGGCGCACCCCGAGCGGATCGAGCGGCTCGTCGTGACCAACGCCGTGCCACTGCTGCCCGGCTACCGCTGGCACCGCACCGCGCGCATCTGGCGCACACCGGTGCTGGGCGAGCTCGCGATGGGAATGACCACGCGCCGCGTGTTGCGCTTGAGCACTCGCGAGTCCAACGCCACCCCGGGCCCGCTGCCGGACGCGTGGATCGACTCGGTGCTCGACCACTTCGACCAGGGCACCCAGCGCGCGATCCTGCGGCTCTATCGCAGCTCGCCGAGCGACGTGCTGGCGAAGGCGGGCGAACACCTGTCGACGCTCACGATGCCTGCGCTCGTCGTGTGGGGCATGCGTGACCCGTACATCCCCGAGCGCTTCGCCGCCGAGTATGCGCAGGCCCTGCCGAACAGCGAGCTTGTCGAGCTGCCGGACGCCGGCCACTGGTGGTGGCTCGACCGCCCCGACGCGATCGAGCGAGTGGCCGAGTTCATGACCGCCGCCTAAGCGACCCAACAGTTGCCTACACGCTGGTGCCCGCGCACCTGTTGCTCTGGGCGCTGGGGTAGGCGCCCCCGATCCTTTGCACAGTATAGGTGACGGGTGGTAGGTGGTAAGCTTATGGGTGTGAAGAAGACCAGCATCTACCTGGACCCCGAGGTCGACAGAGCCCTCGCCCGCCGTGCGACTGCGCAGGGGACGACAAAGGCCGCGCTGATACGTGATGCGCTCGCCGAGGCGGCGGGTCCGGCGCGCAGGCCGCGGGCGTGCGGCGTGTTCGACGGTCCGGGTGACCTTGCGCGCAATGCGGACCGCTACCTTGCGGAGACCGGGTTCGGCGAGCGTTGATCGTCGTCGACACGTCCGTGGTGCTCGCGTTCATGGACCGCCGCGACGCCGACCACGAGCTCGTGCGCGATTGGATGGAGACGGTGGAGGACGAGCTCACGACCACCCCGCTCGTCGTGGCAGAGCTCGATCATCTCGTGTTCCGACAGGGAGGAGCTCCCGCGGCGAAAGCCCTACGAGAGGACCTCGACCGCGGCGCGTACGCAGTCGAATGGTGGTCGTCTGCAATACACGACACTGTGGCCGTCGCGCAACGCTGGGAGTCGATTGACCTCGGTCTCACAGACGCATCGCTGATAACCCTGGCCGCACGCGTTGAGACTGTCAGCATCGCCACACTGGACGAACGACACTTCCGCGCGGCGCGGCCGCTCACCGAGGGTGCTGACGCGTTCATCCTGCTACCTGCCGACGCCGAGTAACCCCCGGCGAAGGTCCCCCTGCGACAAGTCACACGACCGCAAGGCCCCGGCGATCCACCGGCGTGACCCCACCCACGCATCCCTATATCCTCGGCCGGTGGCCGACTTCCTAACCCCGCCCTAAGGGCAGACGAGTAGCCGATGGCAACGCGCACAGCGATCGTCGAGCGATATGAGCTCCCCGGGCGAGAGACGCGAGCGATGCGCCCCTCCCACCATCCCTGGGCGCTCGCGCTCGCAGTCGCGCTGCCGCTCACGGCGCTCTATCTGATCCTCTCACCGCCCGCCGGCGACCTCGCGGCGGCCACATACCGCAGCGACCTGTTCGCGCGCGTGGGCTTCACGACTTGGGACACCGGCTGGTATGCGGCGCACGGCCATTGGCTGCCTGGCTACTCGCTGCTCTCGCCTGCGCTGGGGGCGCTGCTGGGTGTGCGCGTGCTGCTCGTGCTGTCGGGCATCGCGGCGAGCGTGCTGTTCGCCTTGATCGCGCGGCGAGCGTTCGGTCCTGTGGCTGCGCGCATCGCGGCGGTGGTGTTCGCGCTCGGCTTCTCCGTGGAGCTGCTCTCCGGGCGAGTGCCGTATGACCTGGGCTTCGCGATCGGGCTCGCGACGGTGCTCACGCTCATGCGCGGGGCCCTGCCGCTCGCACTCGGACTGGCGGCGCTCACGAGTGTGGCCAGCCCGATTGCCGGAGCGTTCCTGGCGCTCGCCGGTCTTGCCTATGCGGCGGCCGACGTACGGCGTGGCTTGGCCCTCGTCGCAGCCGCGCTGGCGCCGATCCTCGTGCTCAACCTCGCCTACCCGGAAGGGGGCTACGAGCCGTTCGCTCCCTCGGACTTCTGGCTGACGCTCGGTGGGGTGCTGTTGATCGCGCTGCTCTTGCCGCGGGGACCACTCAGCGCTAGAGGGCGACGAATCGTGCGGGTCGGCGCCGCGCTGTACGCACTCGCCCTGATCGGCTCGTTCGTGATCGCGACGCCCGTCGGCGGCAACGCCGCCCGGCTCGGCCCGCCGCTCGCGGCGCCGCTGCTCGCGGGGGTGCTGTGGGAGCGCCGGCGCGTTGCACTGCTGTTGCTCGCTCCAGTGGTGCTCTACTGGCAGCTCGTCACGCCGATCCACGATGTCGGGGCGCTGGCGGGCGACCCGTCGGTGAGCGCGTCCTACTACGAGCCCGTGCTGTCGGAGCTGGGTCGGCTGCGCCACGGGGCGCCGACGATCGTGGAGGTGCCGCTCACGAAAGCCCACTGGGAGGCGGTGTACCTCGCCGGGCACGATGGGATCTCGCTGGCGCGCGGCTGGGAGCGCCAGCTCGACACGCGCTATGGCGCGATCTTCTACCGCCCGACGCTTACGGCCTCCGCGTACCGCGCATGGCTCGTCGAAAACACGGTCGCCTACGTAGCGCTGCCCGACGTGCCGCTGGACCAAGCGGGGCTCCTGGAGGGGAGGCTGGTGGCCGGCGGAGTGCCCTATTTGCGCGAGCTGTGGCGCTCGGAGCACTGGCGCCTCTACCGGGTCATGGGCTAGGCTTCCGTGTATGGTTGCCCGGCTCCGGCTCGTGCAGGCGCGTGTGCTGCCACACGGATGGTTGGACGTGGTGCGCCAGATCGTGCTGTTCGGAGCGGCCTATCTCGGTTACAACCTCGTACGCGGCTTGGTGGAGGGTCGGACGTCCGCCGCCTTCCAGCATGCGCGCGATCTGATCCAGCTCGAGCGCACGCTGCATCTGTTCGTGGAGCCGAGCGTTCAGGCGTGGGCGTCGGGCAGCCATGTGCTGATGGACTTCTCCAGCTGGCTGTATGTGAACGCGCAGACGTCGATCACGCTGGCGGCGCTCATCTACCTGTATGTGCGTCACAACGGCTCGTTCTACTTCGTGCGCAACATGTTTGCGATCGCGATGCTGATCGCGCTCATCGGCTACGCGGTCTTCCCCACCGCGCCGCCGCGTTTCCTGCCCGAGTGGGGCTTCATCGACTCGGTGTCGGACCTCACCGGCATGCACGTGTCGCACGCGAGCGCCTCGATGACCGCGCTGTTCAACCCGTATGCGGCGGTGCCCTCGATGCACGTGGCGGGCGCGCTGATGATCGGCTGGCCGCTTGCGTCGCTGTCGCGCACGCGTGTGGCGGGCATCCTGTGGCGTCTGTACCCGCTGTTGATCGCGTTCGTGATCGTGGCGACCGCCAACCACTTCATCTTGGATGCGCTGCTGGGCGCGCTCACCGCGGGGGTGTCCGTCGTCGGCGCGCGCCGGCTCGCACGGTTCAGACCTGCCGCGTGGCGTTTCAGCCCGGCGCCCGCGGGAGCCGGGTAGGCTCCCGCGCCGCAATCGATGCCTCCCTCTCCGCCATCACACAGGCAACCGGCGGCCGTGCGCCGCCGGGCACGCGCCGGCGCGGGACG
>PLYX01000240.1 GCA_003151895.1 Solirubrobacterales bacterium | reverse complement strand
TCCTCGTCGATGTGGATCGGGTTGAAGTCGCCGGAGGCGCCGGCGTAGCGGGCGGTGAGGTACTTGTCGGGTGTAACCCGCACCTCGGGGATCTGGGCTCCTACTGTCAAATCGGCCATAGCGACTCAGACTCCTCGGACGATGTTGGTCCAGGTTCCGCGGCACACCTGCTCGCCGCGCTGGTTGACGGATACGGACTCGAACACGTAGTAGCCGCGGCCATCGCGTTCTGAGATGTCCTTGACGGACGCGGTGGTGGTGATCTCGTCGCCGGCGACGACAAGCGGTCCCCACTCGAACTCCTGGCCGCCATGGACCATCATCGCGAAGTTCATTTCCACGTCGGGGTCGAACAGCGAGGGGGCGACCGACGGGGAGCTGTAGACGACGGCGAACATCGGCGGGGCGACCACGTCGGCGTAGCCGGCGTCGCGCGCGGCTTTCTCGTCGAGGTGGAGTGGGTTGGTCTCGCCGACCGCCCGGGCGTACTCCTTGATCTTCTCTCGGCCCACCGCGTAGGTGGTGGGCTCGTACGTCTTTCCAATCGCTTTGGTGTTGACTGGCACCGGGAAGGGCTCCTTATGGGCTGGGAGGGTGGTAGCGGCGCGCTGCTGAGACCGCGGCGGCAGTTTAGACCCCTTAAATACAAAAAGGCGCCCCTGGCGCCTACGGCGGGATGTCGCTGTGGACATCCCGCCGCGCTGAAGGCGTCACTGAAGGGAGCGCTAGAAGACGAGGTCGTCGTCGATCCCGGAGCCGACGCCGACGAGCTCGCGCTCCTCGCCGCCCTGCCTGTGCCCCGACATGGGGTGTGCGCCATCGGCGGAGCCCTCGTCTGAGGACCCGTCTGAGGACCCGTCGGAGTCACCGTGGTCGCCGCGGCCGTCGAGGAACTGAACGCTCTCGGCAACGATGTCGACGGCCTGGCGCTTGCCGCCCTCGGGGGTCTCCCACTCGCGCCAGTCCAAGCGCCCGTCGATCGCGACGCGGCGGCCGCGGCTCATGTAACGGTGGACCGACTCGCCGGTGGCGCCGAAGACGCTGACATTGAAGAAGTTGGGCTTCTCCGTGTAGTCGCCATCGGCGTTCTTGCGGGTGGCGTTGCAGGCGAGGCGTAGGCCGCAGACGCTCGTGCCGGACGGCAGCGAGCGCAACTCGGGGTCGCTGGTGAGGCGACCGACAAGCACGACGCGGTTGATGTTCGAGTAGGACATGGTGTTCTCCTTTGCTGTTGGCTCGCCCCGGTTTGAAGGTAGGCGGCGCTTGGGACGGTTCTCGGCGCGGCGCGCCCAAAACCCGGTCTTGGCCTGATTTGACGGGGTAAATGCGCTGCGCACAACGAGCGCCTGGCCGCCCTTCGCCGCACGCGCAGGCCCTCACGCGCGCCCGCGCGCCGACCCTCCGCCGGCGTCCACACCGACACCCGGCAGGGCGCTCAGCGGCACGACGATGACCTCCTCGCAAGCGCGCGCCTCGGCGACCGCTCGCGAAAGCGCCCGCTCGACGTCCGCGGGCGCCAGATAGAGCACCCCCGCGACCGTACGGCAGCGCGCCCAGGCGCGACAGATCTCGACGAGCCGTCGTGGCGCCTTGATCGTGAGCTCCACCTCGACGGCCACCGGCAACCCGCCGTGAGGCTCGTTCGGCCACAGCACGAGGTCCGGGCGGTGCAGACGACTCTCCCCGCCGTACAGGGCGCCTAGCTGAGCGCTTGCGAGCGGATGTCCGTGCTCGCGCTCGTCGCGGCGCAGCTCACGCTCGCCGACGAGGCGATGGTGCGGATAGCAACGCTCGAGTGCGGCGGCGACTACGGCACACACCGTCAGGTGGTTTGCATTGGAGGGGCTAACGCGGCATGCCTGGATGCCGCGCGCGTCGCACGCGCGCAAGCCGGCTCGCGTGAGGGTGAACAGCGCGGGATGGCCGGCGAGCGGACAATCCCGCGAGAGCAGGCCACGACGCTGCGCGACGGTTAGCCGCGCACGCGCCGAGGCGTTGGTGGTGTCGGCCCGCAGAGCGAGCGCCTCGGCTGTGATGGCCCCGAGCGAGGCCGCCCAGCGGACAATCTCGATTTGCTCGAGCGTGGGTGGATGATCCTGTTGGCTCATTTGACTCTCCTTCTTGTCGTTTTGGGGAATGGGTTGGGCTATCCGGCGTCGGAACGGCGGACTGAGGAGAAGACCTGGACGATGCGCGCCGAGGCGCTTGCGCCCAGCTCGATCACCGCGGCCCAGCCCGGGGACAGGTCGCGGCTCTCCTCCGGTGAGATGAGAGGGGTGCTGGAACGCGTGCGCGTCCAGCGGCCCTCGTTGCTTTGCGAGGTGCGCCACACACCTCGGCTGCCGGCAAGCTGTGAGATCAGCTCGGCCGACTCGGGCACCACCTGACGGTGGGCGATCAGCGCGGAGAGGTTGCCGAGCACCTGCTCCAGCAACTGCCTGCGACCGTCCGGGCGCAGGTCCGAGAGCTCCTGAGTTCCGAGCAGCAGGTTGATGCCTGCCGATCGGGCCCTGCCGAACAGATGCACGACCTGCTCGGCGGCGATCGCCGCGAACTCGTCGATCGCCACCACGGTGGCGATCGGAGAGCGCTGCAGCGCGGCCATCGTCGTCTGCAGGTCTCCGACGATCGCGACGCCGAGCATGTGCGCGAGCAAGGGCCAGGCGTCCGCTTTGAGATCGAAGTAGACGACCGCCCGTTGTTGGATGGCGCTCAGCAGGTCAAACGTCTGCGCGCCGGGCGTCGCGGGGTCGAGCCACGGCCCCACGTCGGACTCGACCATGATCGCCAGCCGATCGCGCACGCCGCCCAGGTCGGCACGCTGACGTGGGGTCAGCGAGTCCAGGTACTCATGGGTCGCCTGGGCCTGCTGCTCGGGCAGGCTCCTGGCGAGCACCTCCAACCAGGACGGGTCGAGGTGCCGGACGAGCGAGGCCAAGCTCACCACGACTCCAGCGCCGCGCAGTGTGCGCACGGCATGGCCGAGATAGCGCTGGGCCTGGCGCTGATAGTGCGGCTCGGTGAAGCGCTCGCCGGCGAGCGCCTTGTCGGCGATCTCACTGGCCGAGCCGTGGCCGAACGGGTTGTAGACCGACGGCCCGTCGGGGGTCCATTCGAAGAACCGACGGCCGGCACGAGAAGCCGCGTCGGCGAGATGCTCGCGCATGCGAGCGTCCCCCTTTGGATCTACGACGACGGCGCCAAGCCCCGCCTCGATGGCGCGTGCGGCGATCCATGTCTCGGTGACCGTCTTGCCGGAGCCGGTGGCGCCCACGATCAATGTGTGCCTACCGCCGTCGGTTGCGCCGAACGGGATCGACACGACCTCGCCCATCTCCGTACGTCCCACGATCATGCGCCCGTCGCGCAGCGCGTTGTGCGCCGGAGAGGGGCCGAAGCGCTCGGAGAGCTTCAGTGAGAGCGTGCGCAGCGCGGCTATCGGTCCACGTCGGGCCGCGGCTATGTCAGCCAGATCGCCACCGGCCATGAGGTCTTCGCGATGCCAGCGCCGTCCCCGCACGGCGGCGCACAGGGCGGCGGTGTCAAGCGTTGTGGCCCATCCCGCGAGCTCGGAGCCGGCGAGCACGACGACGACGAGCGCCGACGCGGCCCACGTCCAGCGCAAATGACGGCCGCGCATGACGCGCGCCGCGATCAGCCCGACGAGGACTCCGATGATGATGTGCAACGTGGTTGAGGTGAGCCAGCCAACCAGTTCGCCCAGGGGCGCCAGCGGGTTGACGACCGGGTGTTCGGTGTATTCAGACGACGGCATGAGCCGCTCCTTTCTGTGGACCGGCTGGGAGCCGGTCGCTGGGGTTAACGAGAAGCGGCAAGCCTGGGGGCTCGCCGCTGTGGTGTGCTGCATGAGGGGCCGTTCGGGCCCGTCAAGATGGGTTCAGATGAGGCGGTAGCCGACGCCCCATACGTTCACGACGAGCCCTCCGGCTCCGGCTGCGTCGAGCTTGCGGCGCAGGCGGCTGGCGTGACTGTCGACGGTGCGCGCGCCGGCGCCTGCGCGCTGGTTCCAGATCGCACGCAACAGCTCCTGCTTGGAGCAGACGCCGGTTGGGTTGCGGGCGAGATGAACGAGCAGCTCGTACTCAAGGCGACACAGCGCTACAGGCGCCCCGGCGATGCGCACGAGGCGCGCGCCCGTGTCGATCTCCAGCGGGCCGACGCGCAGCAGCCGGGTGGAGGTCAGATTCTCCGCGCGTCGCAGCACCGCCTTCAGGCGGGCCCGCAACTCCAGGTAGGGAGCAGGATGGGCGATGAAATCGTCGGCGCCCATCTCGAACGCGCGCAGAAGGTCCAGCTGAGTGGCGCCTGGACTGAGCAGGATCGCGGGCAGGCGCTCGTCCCACACAGGTCGGCCGGGGGGTTGGCGGATGGTTGGACGGCGGACCTCGTCCAGCAGGTCGAGCGCGTCGCGCGGGGTGTCGAGAGCCCCGAGCACGATCGCTCGGATCGGCTGAGCGAGGGCGAGCGCGCGGGCGTGCTCCGCCGTGCGGGCAAGCACCGCCAGGTAGCGGTCGGCGCAAAGCTGCTCGACCAATTCGCGACCGATCGGCGCGCCTGACTCGACAACGAGGATCGCGGCGTCACGCGGGTCGACGTCAACGCCCAGGGACGCCGCGGAGCTGGCAAGACGGGCGTTCATCGGGAGGCGATCTCGCCCGAGCCGTTCGCGAAGCAGGCGTTCACTGGAGTTCGACCTCACGCGGGCTGATGCCGAGGCCCTTGCGCGCGATGGCGCCGAGCACGTCGCTGTGGATCCAAGGCGTGATCGCCTTCTCTCCCCCTTCGGGCATGATCCCGATGCGCCGCGCGAGCCAGCTCGTCTCGCCGCTGACCTTGCCGCGACGGTCGCGCTTGACAATGCCGCAACGCAAGGCGATCTCGCTCATGCTCGTGCCGTGCCGGTTGATCGCGTCGAGCACCGCTTCGCGCAGGCCACGGTTGAGCACGACCGGGCTGACGCAAAGCCGGTCGAATTCGCAGCGCAGACGCGTCAGCGAGACACCGGGATCCTCGCAATGAAGCGTGATGGCGCGTTCGGTGAGCGTGCGCGCCGGCTCGTAGCTCTCGAGCGCGGCGATGACGTCGCGCAGACTGGCCTGCTCCCCTGGAGAGTTATATGCCTCCGCGGAGCGCCGACACCAGCGCAGCTGGGCGGTGGAGCGCTCGCCGGGGAGCAGTTCGAGGCGGTAGGCGTTGCCGTCGCGATCCACCACACGGGTGTGCTGCGCTTCGAGATCGCCTTGCTGCTCGCGTTCGACTTGGACGAACGGGGCGATCTGGAGATCCTCGGGACGCACACGCCGGCACCAGCGTCCGCTCGTGTCGTGTAGGTAGTGGCTGCAGACGAGCGCCGCGTTCTCGCGTGGCTCGTCGGCGGCGAGGTGCGCGACAAGCCGGCGGTCGCAGAGTGTGGCGGCGTCGCGGTCGAGCACCAGCACGCTGCCGCCGTGGCCTGGGAGCGCAAACAGCTCGCGGGCGCGGCCTTCGCCGTCGACGTAGCCGGCGAGTGGACTGCCCGCGACGATCCCCTCGCCCCGGCGGGGAGTCGTGGAGATGCGGGGAAGCGGCCGAGCATGGGAACTGCGTCGCGACGCCGACCGGCGCCGGGTTGGCAGTGGGGATGAGACGGCAGGCGACATGGCAGAGCTCCTGACGGTCGCGGTCGCGCCGTGTTCGGCGTGACCGAGTTGCATGGATGTGGAGCGCCTTGTAGGCCCGTGTCGGGGGATAGTCAAGCGGCGGGCCGACAACCGGAGCAGGTAGCTCGCGATGTCCGAGCCCCCCTGAAGGGGGGTCTCGGAGGGCGTCCTCTCAGCGCGTCTCAGCAGCGAAAGCTGGCCGAGAATCGCTCACGGGCAGGTGCGGGCTGGTCGAGCGTGACAGAGCGAGGACGTTGATCGAGGAACGAACGTCGACAGGGCCGAGAGCAAGGGGTCGAGAACGAACGTCGACAAGGCCGAGAGCAAGGGATCGAGCACCGTGATGGGTGACGAACCAGGCAACCTCGCCGGCAAGGCGTGAGCGCAGGGGCGAGTGATAAACACGCGACCGGCGACCCGGCTACGAATCCTTGGGTTTGTCTCTGACTCTCGCGAAAGGCGAGTTGTGAACGGCCGGCGTCGGCCAAGCGACTCATGGATGCAAAGAAAAGGAAGGTCACAGCCTAGCCTTTTGCGGCGGGACGCTGCTTCATGGCGGGCGGCAGCGACGCCAACGCTCGCGAGCGACCGCGACTGCACGCGCAAGACCCCGCAACCACGGCGAGATTCCGGCAAACGTGCCGCAGTCGCGCGAATCCTTGGCGGCAGGGCGACTGCGGACCAGCGCCTGCAGCGCAGCGGGCGACTGCATTGGCACGCGGCGCGACTGCCCGTGAGAGCGGGCAGATTCGCAAGCGTTCCCGCGCCAGGTCGACCCCCTTGATTGCCTGACAAGAACTAGACATAAGAGTGAGCAGTTCGCATGAAGCGGTCCGGGTAGTCACAATGAGCGTCAGTGGACAAGAGCGATGGACGCAGAGCGAACCCTCCGCCGGCCGGCCGGCCGGCGGTCCGCAAGACTCGCAAGGGCGCACGCGCCCCGGTTGATCCTCGCGCCCGGATGATCGAGGCGATGCTCGCGAGCATCGGCGAGCAGGGCTATGCGACGACCGTCGTGGCCGACGTGATCGCCAAGGCGGTGGCATCGCGCAAGACGTTCTACGAGCACTTCGAGGACAAGCACGCGTGCTTCTTCGCGATGAGCGATGAGATCGCGAGCGAATGGGTGGCGCGCGTGGAACGCGCCGAGGACACGCCAGACGATGGGCGGGACGCGATCGACGCGCTCGTGAATGAGCTGTTCGCTCTCGCGCTCGAGAGCCCGGCCGCGCTACGGGTGCTTGCGGTCGAGTTGACCGCCGCGGGACCCGCCGGTATAGATCGCCGAGAGCGGGTGCTCGACGGGCTCGCACAGCCGCTTCGCGAGGCGCTCGGCGAGGACTCGCCCGAGGCTGAGCTGCTCGCCAGGACGATTGTCGGTGCGATCCTGCGCATCCTGTATGCGAGGGCGCGCCGTGGCGCGCGCGTACGTCGTCCGCGCCGCGGCGATCTGCTGGCACTCGCGCCTGAGGTGTCGGCCTGGGCTTCCCGCTACATGCTGGGACCGAGCGCCGCGCTTGTGCCGCCCGCTGCCAACGGCGCCGGTACGACGGTGCCAGTGGGCGGTCGCGCGCCGGGGACACTGTCGCTCGGCTCGCGTGCGATCAAGCGCAGGGGGCTGCCCCGTGGCGATGGCAACGTGTCGCGCAGCTTTGTGGTGCACAACCAGCGCGAGCGAATCCTCGACGCACTCGCGAACCTCTCGGCGGCTAAGGGCTACGGCGCGACGACGATCCCCGAGATCGTGCAGGAGGCCGCCGTGTCGGTGCAGGCTTTCTACGAGCACTTCTCCGGCAAGGAGGATGCGTTCCTCGTGGCGTACGAGATCGGCCACCGCAAGGCGCTTGCGATCGTCGAGCGGGCATACGAATCCCAGGAGGACTGGCCGGCGGCGGTGCGGGCGGGGATCGCGGTGCTGCTCGAGTTCCTGGCCTCCGAGCCCGCTTACGCGCATCTCGCACTGATTGATGCTTTGACCGCGAGCCCGAAGACGGCTGCGGTGGCGCACGATGGGATGAACGCGTACGCCGGGATGCTCGAGCCCGGGCTCGAGCTCAGCGTCAACGGCAGGCCTCCGACCGCCGTGTCGGTTGAGGCGACCACGGGGGCGCTACTCGAGCTGTGCTTTGTTTATGTCGCCACCGAGAGAACACGTGAGTTGCCCAACCTGATGGAGGTTGCCGGCGACATCGCGTTGCGCCCGTTCATGGATCTGAGCGTGTCCTGAGTCGCACGCCAGGCAGTTGCCGTGGCGCTGAGAACGTGTTTTGAGAGGATTGTGGCGTTTGTTCAGTGGCTCTTTTGTAATCAGCCGTGAATGATGCAGCTATGGCCAGAGCCGACCAGACGGAGATTGCCGAGCAGATCAGGACGTTCGGGGGCAACCTGCGCCGCGCGCGCCAGCGTGCTGGGTTTACGCAGGTTCAGCTGTCAGCCGCCGCTCCGCTCGACCGCGCTGCCATCAGCAGACTCGAGTGCGGCGAGCGCGCCCCCGACCTCCCCACGCTGTTGCGCATCTGTGATGCCCTCGGCGTAGAGCCGACCGATCTCTTGCACGACATAGGACCAAAGACCTCGGCCCGCGGCCCGCGCCATCACGGCAACGCGGCGGCAAACGAACCGGCAGCGCTGTTCGGCGCGAACCTGAAGTGGGCGCGCGGGAGGGCGGGCATCTCGCAGGAGAGGCTTGCGCTCGATGCCAAAGTAGACCGTGCCGCGATCAGCGTGTATGAGAACGGTGGTCGCGAACCGAACCTGCGCACAGTGTTGAAGCTCGAGGTTCGCCCCACGCTGCTGCTGGGGGGCATCGTGCGGATGACCGACGGCGCGGGCGCCGGCGCCTAGACGTCGGATCAGCGGGGATAGCCGCACAATGGCGAACCCATGTCAAGGAACCCGTCAGCCGCCCGTCAAATCACCTGCACGAGGGCCGGCCGGGTCGGCAACCGCGGCCGGGGGGGCCTCCTCCGACTCTTGCGGTCGCGCCCCGACCGGCCCTCTGTGAGGGTTGGTCGGCCGCTGGGACGCTAGTCCGCAAGACGTCCCGGGTCAGACCACGCCGCCTGCGCGCTGACGACCGCCACATCATGCTCAACGGCGGCCGCCTTGTCAAATCCGTAGGGATAGTTCCATTCCTTTGTTCCTGACTCGTGGCCTTGGGCTCGCGACATCCACAGAAATTGTTTTCGATGTTGTCCTCGAATCTCATCCTCGAGATTGCCTCGATAGCCGGTAGAAACAACCTAGATTGTCTGTCGGAAAACTCCTGCTGAACAGGACGAGCCGGTTCTACACAGGGCAAATGTCGCGCGACTCGACGAGCGGATCACGCCCACGTGGATCGCCCCCCGCCGCGGCGACTCGCACGTCCGGGGGCAGACGCGGGATACCCCAAGCGCACAGCAGCCCCTTGTGAGCGTCGCGCTCAGATGCGTACACAATGCCCTCACGTCCCGGGTACTGCCAGTCGGAGGGATACTCGCCCGCATAGGCCCTGCACGCGGTCAGCACGCCGTCGGCCCGGCGGGCGCACTCGCGGGCGCGCGAGCGATCGCGACAGACGAACACGACGAGAGGCAGCTCGGCGCCGGGGCGAGCATAGCGATCGCGATGGGTGGACCAGCCCGCGAGGAAGTGGTCGTAGCGCTCGAGCTTCGCCGCCCCGACCCCCTCGGGTAGGCGGTCGTCGAGCTCGACAAGCAGATCACGCCCGCCCTTCGGGCGTAGGGTCACGTCGGGACGGATGCTCTGGAAGCGCTCGACCTCCACCCTGGCGCCCGAGTCGACCGTGCGCAGGAAGTCGTGCGGCGCGCGACCGCCCGGCAGGCGCAGATCGGCGGGGGCGAGCATCAGCCGCTCTCCCGATTCCGAGCGCGACGGCGGCGAGACCGCGGACTCATCCGGACCCCTCAGCGCAAGCAGGCCGTCCGCGAGCGCTCGCTCCACCGCGAGTGCCCAACCGGCGGCGCGAACGTCGTGGCGCGCCTGTCGCAGCAGCCGCTCACCGTTACGTGGATTATTGGGATTTGGGGTTTGGTCGTTCTGCTGAGATTCCTCGCCGGCGAGGTCATCGGCGACCGATCCGCCATGCTCTCTGGAGAGGCGGAGTCCCGCAGGCGTGATGGAGTAGCACATCGGCACGCCTCCCCCGTCGCGGCGGTGAAACTGGAAGCGTGCCACCAGGCCGGCGTCTGACAGCCGCTTCAAGCGACGTTGAGTGGTGGTGACGGCGCGACCGTCGTTGAAGCGGCGATGGATCTGGCTGCTGAGCACGTGCCTCATCGAGGCGATGAGGGCGAGAATCTCGATGTCGAGCGGCTCAGGGTCGAGTGCGATCGTGACGGTTGCGGGTTTGGCCCAACGCACGCTGTGGGCGGCGTTCAGGTCCACCAGCTCGCGGTAGCTCTCCGCCGGCTTGGACGCCGGCGCATTCGCGGGCGGAGGGCTTGACACGGGCACGCCGGCACGTGGAGAGCTCTCAGCGCCAGTTGAGGACGCCGGCACATGTGACGGCGTGGGGCTGGCAGCGGCAGGCTGAGACTTGCCGCCAACGTCAATGCGATCGTCGCCCGCTGACCGATGCTCGTTCGCGTCCCCGCCGGCGGCACGCTCCCAGTGGGGCTGGCTGAGATCCTCGCGGTAGCGCCCTCCCCGCTCGGCTTGCCTCGCGGCGTGGAACGCCAAACGCTGCTCGTTCACACGCAACGGGAGCGTGTGCGCGATGAACGGAGCCTGGCGACCCTCGGGCGTCACCCAGCTGGCGACGGCGCTGTGCCTGGGCAGGTGCAACCGCACGTCGGGGCGCCCGAGCGCCGACAGGTTGCGGATGCCCGGGCGCACCGTGTCGGAGAACTCGGCCATCATCAGGCTCGACGCCGCGCGCGCATCCTCCACGGAGGCCGTGGCGAAGTAGACGCGGTGAGCGAACAGCGCGTCGAGTTGCGCGCGCACGTCGCTATCGATCCACTGCGCGTCGGTTTGCCAGCAGGCGACCGTCTCCAGGCCCGCCGAGCGCTTCAGTGCCATCGTCTCGGCGAAGCCTCGGTTCAGCACCAGTGGGGCCTCGTCCACCTTCAGGGCAACCGCCGTGCGCTGCTCGGCGGCGACGCCGTCCTGGCGGCGCGCCAGCGCCGCGTCGAGCATCCCCACGAGCAGTTGCATCAACACGCTCGTGTTGCCAGCCCCCATCGCCCCGAGCGCCCCCTTCACGACGAGCACCTCCCCGCCCGCGATCACCTGGTCGAAGCTCACCCTCAACGAGTCGTTCAGCAGCACGCGCTTGATCGACGGTGAGTTGAGCAGCCGAGCGAGCTTGTTCACCGGCGCGTCGAGCTTGGCTGTGGTGGTGCCGCGCGCGTCGGCGAGCTGAGCGGAGAGCTCACCCGTGAAGAACTCAGAGATCTCCTTGAATTCGGGCTGCGCGCGCAGGCGCCCCGCCACGCGCGAGCGGTAGGCGTAGCCCTCCTCCCCCACCGACAAGAGCCGGGCCGCGTCCCACAGGGTGCTCGCACGGTCGTAGGCGAGCACCGCGATGATCGCATTGCGCAGATAGCGATCGGATGAGGCTCGGATGTCCCCGTCGGTAAAGAGATTCTTGAGCGCCGAGACGACGTAGTCGGCGATGGTGTCGGCCGAGGCGTCTACGGCGAGCGGGTTGAAGCCGCACGTGGGGTGGGAGAAGTCGAGCAGCGTGCAGGTACGCTCCGGTGGCACGAGGCTCACGGCGGCCTCGGCCGCGTCGCCCTTGGGGTCGAGCACGATCACAGCGCAGCGCTCGCGGCGCAGATCCTCGGCGACGGTGGCCACCAGATAGCTCGACTTGCCCTGCTCCACCGTGCCCGGCACGGCCGTGTTCTGGCGGCGCAACGGAGCGTGGATCGATACCAAGCCGTGGGCGTCGCGCAGCGTGCCCATCCCCTCGCCCGGACGGAGGATCGCGGGCGGGGCGGGCGCCAGCGGCAGCGGGTTGCGCGCGAACGGAACGGTTGAGTAGTCGACGGACGGCATGTGCCACACGCTCGCGAGCTCCGTCGAGGCGAACACGCCCTTGCGCATCGACGGCAGCGGGTTGCCCTCTCCGCGCAGCACACGCCGTGTGTACAGGCCGAGCAAGCCGTGGCGCACACCGGTACCGCGCTCCACCAGCCGGTTCTCCGCGCAGGCGGCGCGCAGCTCCGAGGCGATCCGCTCGCACACACCCCGGTTCGGCCCGACGACGCGCACCTCGGCGAAGAACAGCGGGCGGTGCTGCACCTCAAGGCCGCCGACCAGCTCGGCGTCCTCCACCATCGAACGATCGAGCGGCGGGAAGCTCAATTTGCGCCGGCGCGACAGCCGGTGCTCGTGGCGCTTGTAGACTCGCTTGGAGTGCCCCTCGAACAGCGCCGGGGTCGGTGTGAGCGCGATCTGCACGAACGCCGGCGCTCCGCACGCCGCCATCGTCGTGATCAGGCGGTTGACGGCTGGAGCGCGGTCGTGCTCGAAGCGGTCGATGAGCTTCGCCCGCTTGGTGAACGCACTGTGCTTCTTCAGGCGCACCACGCAGGGAGGCGCCCCCGGCGCGCGCGTCGCACCCTCCAAGCGGCAGTTGGGGTAGGCAGTGCGCAACGCAGCCTCCACCAGTGGCTGGAGTCCCGCGGGACAGGTGAGTGACAACCACGCATCGCGGTCGCAATGGACCTCGAGGCCGACCGACGGCTGACCGGTAAGCAGCCTTCGCCACCAACGGCGCAGCAACCGCTTGTGGAGCGCCTCGAACATGTTCACGATCGCTTCCGCCGTCGGATCGTCGCCGCGGTAGGGGATGACGCTCAGACGCACATACCGCCGTCGCCGGCGGGCGCGCACGCGAGAGACGCCCACCACGAGCGCACACGACGCGACCACAATCGCGCCGGCAGCCGCGGCTGTGATGGTCGTGGAAGAAAGGTGCGGGAGGATCGCGCAGAGCGGCAACTCCCTCTCATCCGACCGTCGGCACGCAACGGGACGGATCACACGTATGAGCTACATGACAGGCCAGCGAGGCAGTACGGTTCCGCCGACTACGGTGGCGGCGCCTGGCATGACCGCCCGCGCGGGCTCGCCATAAAAGTTAACCATCGACTCGCGCCGCCACGATCGCCACATCGTCGCGCAGGCGACCGGCGCCGCTGGACCGCGCAAGCCGCTCGAGCTGCTGGACGATCAGTTGGGGCGCTGCCCCGGCATGGTCGGCGAGCAGACCACACAACTCCCGGGGGGTCAACCCTCGTCGCGGGGCGCCCGCGTCGAGCAGGCCATCGGTGTAGAGCACGAGCGTCGAACCCGGCTCGAGCTCGAGCTCAAGGTCGCGTACGTTGGAGCCTGGGCGCACACCGAGCATCATCCCCTGCACGCTCGGACAGTGGGCGGAGCCATTCGCCTCCAACAGCACTGGCGGCGGATGGCCGGCCCCCGCTATGACCGCCCTGGCGGGCTCGGAGGTCAAGTCCAGACGCGCCACCACAACCGTGGCGAAGCGCTGGGTGAGCGCATGCCCGAGCATCACCTCGTTCACCGCCCCGAGGACCTGCGCGGGGCTCGACCGCACGAAGGCGAACGCGCGAATGCTGTGGCGCACGAGCGCGGTAACCGCCGCTGCCTCCGGTCCCTTGCCACACACGTCGCCGACCACCAGCCAGCAGCCGAGCGGAGTGGTGAACACGTCGTAGAAGTCACCGCCCACCTCGTTCCCCTCGCCAACCGGGTGGTAGGCCGAAGAGAGCGCCAGCTTGTCGAGCACCGGCAAGGTCTCGGGCAGCAGGCTGCGCTGCAGCGTACGCGCCAGGTGCGTGCGTGCCGCATACATGTTCGCGTTGTCTAGCGCCGTCGCAGCACGATCGGCGAGGTCGCGTATAAACGCCAGGTGCTCGGAGTCGTGGCGGCGACCGTCGTGTGCGTAGAAGAACGACAGGGTCCCCAACAGCCGTCCCCGGGCGACCAGCGGCATCACGATCGCCGAGTGGTAGCCGCTCGACGCCACGAGCTCGCGGGACTCGGGCTCCGGTGCGATCTGCTTCAGCGTGCGCGCATCGGTCAAGTCGTGCACCACTACCGGCTCGCGCGAGCGGATCGCGCGCGCCACCGGGTGCTCGCCGTCAAGGTCGAGTGGGTGCTTGGCGCGCAGCGCCTCCAGCTGGGTGACCACCCCGGCGGGCTCCGCCACCGCAACCGTGTCGCCCACCGTCCCATCCTCGCGCAACAGGTCGATCACGCACATCTCCGCAAGCCTCGGCACCGCCATGTCGGCGATCGCTCGCATCGTCTGGCGCGGGTCGAGTGAGCGGTCGAACACCCCGCCGGCCGCAGCCAGCAGCTCCCTCGCCTCATCGGCTCTACGACGCTTGCTCCATCCCTTCCACAGCACCGACATTCACCCCCGGTTCCAGAGCATCCCCGCACCCCCAAGGTAGAGCAACCGGCTGCATGCGGTTGCCACCGCGAGACCGGTCGGCATTCGCCCTCCACACGAGCCGGACACGACCTGCCTCACGCCGACGGGGGGGCGCTCACATCGGTCTCGTGGCCCGCTCCACGCGCTCTCCGCGCTCGGTCAAACACCATTCGTTTGGGGCGCCCTTCGACTGCACATGATCTACGTTTTCGATCAGACCAAGCTTCTCCAAACGCGAAAGCAACTTCGAGATCTGACCCTGGTCGGCGATGCCCGCCCCATCGGCCACTTCGCGGTTGCTCCCCCCCGGATGCTCCCGGATCGCGGTGAGCACGCGAACCGTGCGATAGGTCAAGCGCATGTCGAGCCCAGCCATGGGGTCCTTGCTGACGCCTGGGTCGGTCTTCGCGCGCCGGCGCACCTCTGGCGCCGCGCGAGACAGTTCGCGGCTCGCGGTACGCACGCCGAGGTAGGGAAGCACGACCATGCTCATCAGCGATCCGTGCAGCCCGATGTAGGGCTTGGAGCTGCGTTCGAGCAGACGCGTGTGGATCACGGCGAACACCGCGCCGATCACCCCTTCGGCGGTCACGCTCGGCGGCTCGCGTTTGACCGTCGCGGCGGTACGGCCCCGGTCGATCGCCTTGCGCAGCTGCGTGAGCACGCGGGCGCGCTCCTCGAGCACACGCGGACCTCCACCGAGGGCGTCCACGACACACAGTCGCGCAAGCTCGGGCTCCTCGTCGATGAAAACCAACAGTGCCGCAAGACCCGTGCGCACGCCCTCACGCCACGAGGACTCCTGCTCAAAGGCACCCACCACTCTCGCTCTCATCTGCTCGAGCGTACGTTCGAACACCGCCAGGAAGCAGTCCTCGCGGTCGACGAACAGGTCATAGAACGTCTTGCGAGACACTTTCGCGCGGCCGATCACCTGGGCGACGGTGAGGCGTGCGTATCCGTTCTCCTCGATCGCCTCCACAGCTGCGCTGAGCATCCGGGCACGCTGGATCTCAGTTACGTGACCCCGCGGCAGCTCCTCCTGTCCGGGGCGCAACGCCTGCGCTTTCGAGCGCGTCTCATTGATTGAAGCCATATTTCCCTGCCTGGTCGATGCTATTCAAGGTTGACCCGAGTTCCGCGGCCCGTGGACACGGCGCCCGGTCGCAAGCGCGACGCCCTCCGCACACCCGGCCTCGGCCGCACGCCACACACAGAGGTTCACGGATTCGAGCGCTCAAGTCGAGCCGTGTCTCCTACTTCTGGTTGCTGCCACCCCCGCGAAGCGCCGGCGCGCCGTGAATCGTGGCGTTCGGACCCTTTTGAGCGGCGAATCTGACGACATGCCCTCTCCGCCGCAACCAAACGGCCGTTGAAAGCATGCAAAGCCCGTAACCATGGGCTCTTGGCTCGCATGAAATGTCTCTGACCGCAGCCCCGGCCTCCTACCGCCAGCCGTCGTGGTGCACACCTGAGCACTGGGGCCCGGCGCCACCGCGTCGCGTGGCGGCGGATCGCCGGTCCTCGCGGAGCGCGAGGCGAGCTATGCCGCAGTGATCTCGCCGCTCGGCACGGAGGCCGTGACGACCCCTACGACCGATACGGTGCACACGGTGGTTCCTTCTGTCTTCAGCAGCGCAACTTCCGTTGTGTGCCATTCGTGTCGCGAGGCTGACTGAGCCGCTTACAATCCGATGCCGCGTCCCGCAGACCGCCTTCCCGACCCGCCGGCATCGCTTGACGGCGAGCGTGCCGCCGAGCTCACCGCCCACACCAAGGCGGCGCTGCGGCGCCAGCGGCGCGAACTCGCAGCATCGATCGACAAGGCGTTCGAGCACATCCCGTGGCCGCTGCGCGGCGCCGTGCGCCGAGTTTTGGGAGCATGAGCGCCGCCACCGACAGCCGCGCCGAGGCCGCCAAGCTCGCCCGCCTGCTCGGGCTCGACGGCCCCGAGTCGCTCGCGTCTGTGCAGCAGGCTCCCGCGTCCGAGCTGCGCGACTACCGCGACGCCGTCACCGAACTGCTCTACGACGACGACCGAGCGCTGCTGCAGCGAGCGGCCGATGCCGCGCGGCTGCTGCCCGCGCACACGCTCGCGACGATAGGCGAGCGCGCGCTCGGACCGCTCATCTGCGCGCGCCTCACCGGTCTGCTCGATCCGGCTCGCGCGGTGGATATCTCGCGGCACTTCTCGATCGACTTCCTCGCGCAGCTCGCCGCTGAGCTGGATCCGCGCCGCGCCGTCGACGTCATCACGTCGATGCCGCCCGACCTGGTGCTCGACATCGCCGTCGCTATGGCCGCTCGCGGGGAGCACGTCGGGATGGGCCGCTTCGTTGCCCATCTCGACGACGACACGCTCGCGGCCTGCATCGAGGAGCTCACCGACGAGGACCTGCTGCGGGTCGGGTTCGTGCTCGAGGGCAAGGAGCGACTCGGCGAGGTCTTCGAATTGGTCGGGCTCGAGCGCACGCAGCGTATGCTCGACGGCGCAGGGTCGATGGGGCTGGGTGAAGAGGCGCTCGACCTACTCGATCATCTTGACGCCCGCCAGCGCAAGCAGCTGCGCCGCCGCGTCGGCAGCGGCTGACGCCAGGGTTCGCCTGGCGAAAAACAACTCCCGAGGCACGCCGGCACGATCGACCGTCCACCCATCGCGCGGCAAGCACAGGGCTGCAGAGCCAATGCAAGCGCGCGCTGCTGTGGCGCCAGTCGCTTCAGTCGCGCAAGGATTCGAGCCTCGTCTGGACTTCGGCGCCGGACGGGTACAGGGCCGGTTGACTCCTCGCCGCCCCGAGCGCGGGCCATCAGGCCTGCTCCACAAGCTCATAAAACGCGACAGCAGCCTGCTCGCGAGCGGCCTCGTGCGCGCTCACGGCAGCCTGGGCGATACGTCCGCGCTCGCGCACGAGCGAAGGCCAGCGCCCGTCACGGTCAACGAGGACACGCCCCTCGTCGAGAACCTGAAGAACGAGCAAGGGCGCGCTCTCGAGGGCGCGGCGGAGCCGGGCGACATCGACATCGCGACCCACGGCACGCTCGAGCCGCACCGCGAGGCCACTGGCCGCGCCGGGCACTTCGGCGCCAAACTCGACCAGCACGTCAACGTCCGAGTCGCGGCGGTCATCGCCGCGGGCCATGGAGCCGTACAGGACCGCGAGCCTGACATTGGGCTCGGTACGCAGCGCGCGAGTCAGCGCACGTATCAGTCCCCAATGGGTCCGCAGGTAGTCGAGCTCTCCCTCGGCAAACTCCAACTTGCGCGGCCCTGGCCGGCGGCACCGGACGGCCCCGCGCTCGGCGGCGCGCCTCAGTGTGCGCTCGTCAGCTCCGATCTCGCGCGCGACCGTAGGGAGAGGACTCCTCATACTCTTAGTATAGAGCCCGTATGACCGTTACGCGGGATGTGTTCGCAGCGCGAGCCGCTCGCTCACGCCGCCTGAACGCCTTCAAGCGGCGCCCCGAGGTCGCCGTAGAGCAGGTGAACATACGTCGCCAGCGTGAAGGCCGGGGAGTGGTGGCCGAGCCATCGCTGTACCTGAACCGCGTTGCGGCCCTCGGCGAACGGGAGCGTGGCGCATGTATGGCGGAAGGCGTGGAAGCCCACCCAATCCAGGTGAGGCTGCGCGCGAGCGCGCACACGGGAATCAAAATGCTCATCGTTGCTCTGCATCGCGTTTCCATCGTGCCGGACGGCCTTCTGAAAATTCGTTGGCCGGTTTGGCGGGTTCGCGGTCAGTAGGGGTGTGTCTGAGACCGATCCCGCCACTCCCGAGCCGTTCGACGCGACCGCAGACCCGCGTGGTCGTGGCGTATCTCGTGCCGCACCGGTGAGCCTGTGCATACGGGTGCCCCCTCGTGAGACGCCGCCAGGGAGAGGGACAGACGCGACGGCGTCTCACGACGAGGTCCGGAGGGGTGGGAAGGCTCAACCCGACACGGACTGCGACCCGGACCCACGCCCCGTCAGGAGCGCGTGCTCTGCTCGGCGGCGACGCCGTCCTGGCGGCGCGCCAGCGCCGCGTCGAGCATCCCCACGAGCAGTTGCATCAACACGCTCGTGTTGCCAGCCCCCATCGCCCCGAGCGCCCCCTTCACGACGAGCACCTCCCCGCCCGCGATCACCTGGTCGAAGCTCACCCTCAACGAGTCGTTCAGCAGCACGCGCTTGATCGACGGTGAGTTGAGCAGCCTGGCGAGCTTGTTCACCGGCGCGTCGAGCTTGGCTGTGGTGGTGCCGCGCGCGTCGGCGAGCTGAGCGGAGAGCTCACCCGTGAATACAAGCCGTCGGTAGCACATACAATACCCACCCGCCCGGACGCACCGCCCGACACATCTGCCTTGTGTGTTAGACTGTGGCCATGCGTATGCACATAAACTTGGACGACGATCTCGTGGCTCAGCTCGACCGGCGCGTCGGCTCCAGGCGGCGCAGCGCGTTCATCTCCGCCACCGTTCGCAGAGCGCTGGAGGACGAGCAACGCTGGGAGGACATCGAGGCAGGGCTGGGCGCACTCGCGGACTCAGAGCACGAATGGGACTCGAACCCGGCCGGCTGGGTGGCGGCCGGGCGCTCCGGCGACCCGACGCGTGTCGGCTGACGCTTGCGTGTGCTGCTCGACACGACCGTACTGATCGACGCGTTGCGCGGCAGGCCGGCCGCCGAGCGCATGCGCGGCTTGCGCGAGGAAGGGCAGCTTCCGTGGATCTGCGCGATCAACATCGAGGAGCTCCTGCGTGGCGCGCGCGAGCGGGAGCAGCCGCTCGTGCTGCGATTTCTGGAAGGCCTGCGACTGGCGCCGCTCGGGCGCGAGGAGGGCGTGCGCGCTGGGCGCTGGCGCAGAGAGCACGCGCACAAGGGCGTGACCCTCAGCCAGGCCGACTGCCTGATCGCCGCGACCGCCGTGGGGATCGGCGCCCGACTCGCCACGGGCAACCCGAAGCACTTCCCGATGGATGGGCTCGATGTCGAGCACTGGCCGGTCGGGGAGTAGCTGACCTCGGGCCACGGCCGGCAGCGTCAAGCGCGTCCGCCGAAGACGCTGAGCCCAGGCGCGCGTAGACCGCCTCGCGAGCGCTTGCGCGCGGTTCTTCGCTACGCCCACTACGAGCAGGAGAGCGAGCGCGTCCCGCCGGCGCGTAACCCCCGCACCCGCGAGCGTGCGCTGCGCGTGCTCGGCTCAAGCGCGTGAGCCGCCTGCGCGACGATCCCGACGACTTCCAGGGAGCCATAACCAAGGCGGCCCATAAATCTCGTACTGACCATCCACGCACTGACCGCCACTACCGCCGACGAGCGCATCACACCCGAGCAAGCCGCCGCGATCGACACCGTGTACCTCTCGATCGCCGTGCTGAGCACGATGCTCGACAGCCTGCCGGGCAGATCGTGATCGCTTAGAGCCGCCCATCCCCGTCCGCACAAAGCGCGATGATTGGGTGTCGTGGACCCACTCAGTCACAGACGCGATGGCCCCTAGCCCAACCGCCGGCGCGGCCTGCTTGGAGCGCGCTTACACAGACCTGGACCTCCACGGCGGCGAGCTGATCCAGACCGCGTCGCGCCCAACACCGAGCGCCGACAGGCGCGTGTGGCGCGAGCTGGGCGATTGGCTGCTGCTGGGAGAGCGGGTTGGCGCGGAGCGCATCTTCTTCGTGCACGACGATCCGGTGATCGTGTTCTCCTCGTTGCCGGCCGACGCGCATGAGCGCGAGATCATGGACATGTACCGCAAGGCATGGTGCATGGCGCGGCCCCGCTGTCTGTTTCTCGCCGTTGGCGCCGAGTTGCGCGTGTATGCCCTCGACGCTCCTCCGGTCGCTGCCGGGGAGCCCGATCGCCGCATCGAGCCGCTTGAGGTCGTCGCGCGTACTGGCGAGGTTGGCGTTGCCCTGCGTCGCTTTCATCGCGATCGCCTGCAATCGGGGGCCGCTTTCGAGCACGCCGACCTGGCGGGCACGACCGGGCGCGCCGACCAGCGTCTGCTGCGCGACGTGCAGGCAGCGACCGCGGCGCTGATCGCCGCCGGGCTGAAGGCCACTGACGCCCACGGGCTGATCGAGCGCGCGATCTTGATCCGTTACCTGGAGGATCGTGGGGTGCTGAGCGAGAGCTACTTCGCGGAGGTGGCCGCCGCCAAGCCCGCGTGGCGCGCCCTGCTTGCGCATCCCGCGCCCAAGCCGGACTTCGGCGTCGAGAGCAAGTTCATCCGCTGCCTGGCCGACCGCTCGCTTACCTATGCCCTGTTTGACGGGCTGGCCGAGGACTTCAACGGCGACCTGTTCGTGCTCGACGCGCGCGAGCGCCAGACCGTCACGGCGACCCACTTGCGCCTGCTCGCCGATCTTCTGCAGGGCGTGGCCGGGGCGGCGCAGGAGCCGTTGTTCCTTTGGGCCTATGACTTCAGCGTCGTGCCAAGCAGCCTTGTTTCGAGCATGTACGAGCTGTTCTACAACGAGGAGGCAAAGGCACGCGGCGACAACACCCATTACACGACCGCGCAGCTGGTCGAGTTCATGCTTGCCGACGTGCTGGGGGCGAGCGTCTTGGATGGAGCCCCGACGGTCTGCGACCCGGCCTGCGGCTCGGGGATCTTCCTGGTGGAGGCATACCGGCGCATCGTGCGCCACGAGGCCGCCCGCACCGGCGCGGCGCCCTCCAGCTCGCGCTTGAAGGATCTGCTGCTGGAGCGGGTGGCGGGCTGTGACATCGACGAGTCGGCGGTGCGGCTGGCCGCCTTCAACCTGTATGTGGCCTTCCTCAACTACCAATCGCCTGCCGACATTCGCCGCGCTGGGCCGCTGCCGCGGCTGATCTGGCGCGCGGGCATGGACGAGGCGCCGCTGGCCGTCTCCGACGCCTTCGCACCCGACGCGGGCGCAGATGCCCCGGCGTCGAGGGGGTGGCGCCGGAGCAAGTTCAGCGTAGTGCTTGGCAACCCTCCCTGGAGCGAGCCGAAGGGCGCTGGCGGCGAGACCTCCGGCGAGCGTTGGGCGAAGGCGCGCGAGTTGCCGGTAGGCGACCGCAGCCCCTCGCAGCTGTTCATGTGGCGCACGCTCGATCTACTCGCGCAGGACGGCGTGGCGGCGCTGTTGGTCAGCGCGAAGGTGTTGTTCAACGTGCGCACGACATCTCGGGCGTTTCGCGAGCACTGGTTGGCGCAGGCGCGTGTCGAGCGGGTCGTGAACTTCAGCCTGGTGCGTCGCGACTTCTTTGAGCGCGCAGTCGCGCCGTTTGCGCTCGTGCGCTTTCGCCACGCCGGCGAGAGTCCGGACGGGCCGATCGTGTACGAGACCGCGCGTCCGGTCGCCCGTGGGCGCCGCGGCTCGCCGGCGCTCGCGCGGCTCGACCGCCGCATCCTTGCGCAGAGCGCTGTTCGCGATCGTGACTACCTGTGGAAGACCTATAGCGCGGGTAGCCATCGCGACGCGGCCCTGATCGCTCGGCTGGGCCTCGAAGGCTGCCTGCGCGACCTGCTGCCCCGCGAGCCCAAGTCGCAGTACGGCTATCAGCGCGCGCGCACTGCCGAGGCCAGCGGCCACCGCCCGGACGAGCGCTGGCGCGAGCTTGGGAGCTTGGCGCGCTTTGACTCCTGGGGACCGCTGCGCGAGCAGTGGCTGGAGGCCGTGCCCGACTACGTGAAGTTCGCTCCGGACCCACGGCTGTTCCTCGAGCGCTGCCTGCTCGTGCGTCGCCTCGTGAGCTCGGGCTTTGGTCCGCAGGCGCGGCTGGTGGACGAGCCGTTGGCGTTTCGGCACACGATCTATGGGATTCCGCTCGGCCACCGTCCCAAGTGGCAGGCACAGGTGGCGTTGGGGACCGTGCTCTCCAGCTTGGGGCGCTACTGGCTGTACATGATGTCTGGGTCTTGGGGGACCTGGAAGGATGAGATCCGCGCCGAGCAGCTGCTGGAGCTGCCGTTGCGCCTGGACCGTGAGCATCCTGCTACACGGCGTATTTGCGCCGCCGTGGAGCGCCTGCCGCACGTCGCGCCGCGCGCGACTCAACTCTCAAGCGAAGTGGAGCTGGACGACATGGCGCCCGTCCTGGCAGCACTCGACGCGGCCGTCGCCGAGCTGTTCGAGCTGACCGGCGCCGAGCGCGACCTCGTCGAGGACTTTTGGGCCGCACTTGGGGCGGGCGGCACAACTGCGCTTGCATCACCCGAACGCGACCAGCGGGACCACGCCGAGCTCGAGCGCTACAGCGAAGTGTTTCGTGCGGCCTGGCGGGCGCAGCTCGACCAGGGAATCGAGCTCGACGGGCAGCTCAGGCGCGACCGGCGCGCGGAGGTGATCGCCGCCGTGTTCGAGACTCGCGACGCCGAGCGCCATCCCGACCGGCCCTCCCCCGCCGACGCCGACGACGCATGGTCGGACATCCTCGAGCGCTACGACCTTGGCTTTGACGAGACGCGCGTCGGCGGTCTGCTCACCTATGGCATCGTGCGCGTGGTCAGCGACTCGGCGATCGTCGTGGTCAAGCGCAACGAACGCCGCCTGTGGTCGGCCTCGGCGGCGCGCGAGGACGCGGAGGCAACGATTGCCCAGGCGATGGCGCTGCAAAGTGCTTGAGCGCCTGACCTCACTGATCTTGGCTACGCGCGCGAGCCTCGCGTGAGCGCGCGATCTTCTCAGGCCGGCGCCCGCCCGAGGCTGCGGACCGGCGGACGCCCGAGCCTGACTTCGACGAGCCTCTGGGAGCGCCACGAGCGCCGCTGTATGGGGCTCTTGCGCGAGGCGCTCGGCGCGCTGGAGGATGGTCCCGATGACGAGCGCGAGCAAGACCTGAACCGGCGTTTGTACCGGTCGATCGTGGCCGCGCAGGTGCGGGCCGCGCGCGAAGAGACCGAACAGGTGTCGGTCGTGGTACCCGAGGGTCGCAATCCACCGGTGGCCTCAGATGAGCAGCGCGGCGCACGCGAGCACAAGATTCCTGACTTCTACTGGGCCTACATCGACCACCTTGCGTCCGATCCGGCTGCTGCGGCACGCCAGTTCGTCGTCGAGTGCAAGCGCCTGACGACCGCCACCCGCAACTGGAGCTACACCCGGCAGTACATCGAGGGCGGCGTGATGCGTTTTCTCAGCGAAGCCCACGGCTACGGCAAGGCCGCACCCAGCGGAGCGATGGTCGGCTACCTTCAGGCGCTCGACGCCGACCAGGCGCTCACAGAGGTGAACGCTAGCGCCACAGCCAACAATCTCCCCAGGCTGACGCTGCGCACGCAACGCGACGGCGAGCCGATCGAGCTTGACCACCGCCTCGACCGCCCCTTCGAGCAGTCACCGTTCTTGCTGATGCACCTGTGGAGTTCGCGGTCCTAGCGCAAGCGCTCGCGCCGCCGTGAGCGGACGCAGACTGCCGGGACGTTCTAACCGGCGCGGCTCGCGTCCGCTTGCAGTTCGGCTTCGCCGAGTTCGGGCTCGGCCCCGTCCGATGGTTGATACGCGAAGCTGTAGGCGACCCGCGAGGGATTGGTGTTCGTGTAGAAGTCATAGATCTCTTTGCCCCCTTCGTGCCTTGGCATCGGCCACAGGAAGTCTTCCGATCTCGATACCGCCAGCGACCACGCCTGCGCGACCGCCGGGGGGACCACCAGATACGGGGTCGCCGCCCGTTCGGTGCCGGTGTTCCGTCGGATCAGCAGGTAGGTTCCGACAGGTGTCTGCATGGGGTAGAAGTCCCCGCCCGCGACCGTGTACCTGTGCAAGCCGCCGATGATCTTGAAGCGCTTGATCAGCGCCATCGCCGGCTTCACTGCCGGATCCAGGAACAGCCCAGCGTGGAACCGGCTCGAATCGACCGCCACGCTTCTCGGCTGGCCGCCAGCGGGGGACCTGCCCTCGGTGTAGGCGAACAGGCCGAAGGCGGTGTGGCTCAGGTGCAGCTCGCCGGGACAGCCCGCTATCGCTGTGCCCGGCGCTTCGGCCGCGGCCGCTCCGGCGCCGCCGAGATAGAGGTGGGCGATTTCTTCCTCGACCCAGAGCGGGCCGCCCGTCACGAGCGGGGTCGCGCATTCGTTGATCGGTTCCGCGCTCATCGACGCTTCGGGGACCGTCGCGGCGGAGCCGAGAGGCGGCGATTGCGATTCTGTGCTTCCCGACACGCCGGCGGCGCGCTCAGACTTGGCTTTGCGTTTGCCCGATCGGTGGGACGGCTCGATCAACGAGACGATCGCTTTGAGCTCGTGAGCGTTTTGCTTTGCCCACGCGACCACGTACCACGCTCCGAACAGCAGGGCGGCGGCGATCACGATCACCGCGACTACGCGGCGGCCGTCGTGATGCGGGCTGATCGGGCGCGCGCGAAGCCACCTTGCGAACCTGCGCTTGCCGACCTCCAGCAAAGGGGTCGTCTCGTCGACCTTGAGCTTGGCGTACTCACGGGTTAGCTCGTCCACCCAACGAGCGAAATGCTTCCCCCAGATCGGCTGCGGGGTCTGGACGCCGAACTCGTCGAACTGCTCGCAGATGTCCTCTTCCACGCGCGCTCGCCTGAAGGCGATCAGCACGAACGCCAACACGACCAGCAGGGCCTGCCACGATCCGCGTGCGACTACGAACCCGACCACCGCGACGGCGACCATCGTGGAGAACCACAGGAGATACTGCCCCAGCAGCGCCCGCAAGCGCTTCTCTCCCAACAGCTGCGCGCGCTTCCAGTTCGTCCAGTCGAACAGCTCAAAGATCACCGCGACGCAGGCGGTGCCCGCGACGAACCTCTCGCCCAGCGTAGTGTCGACCAACAGCTTGACAACCGCCACAAAGCCGCCGAGGAAGACGACCGGGCCCACCAGGCGCCATGCGGCCCTCCTGCCCATATCGCCCGTGCTCGGCCGGATCGTGGCGCGTAACGACGGCCGGCCCCGCCGCCGATCCCCGTTGGATTTGGCGTTGGGCTTAGGTCCCTTGCGGCCCCTGTGCTGCTTGCCGTTTCGTGACTTCATCCCGTTGCTCATCGGGAGCGTCCCTTGGGTGCGATGTCGTTGGCCCGATCCGCTGGTCAGACCGAAAACACCTTTGGCTGACCAGCCAGTTCATCCTCGCCGACGCGAAATCCGAGGATGTGAAGCTCCGGTATTCGGGCGTGATGATGCGGTGACCGAGACCCGAGCCGCTTCCCTGGCGGCTCACGTCTTCCCCTCCGCACACGGATGGCTCGCGCGCGGCGCACATCCGCAAGACCTATCCGCGTGATGAGGCTACGCCCGGCGGCCGCGATCGAGACCAGCGCCCCGCCGAGGCCGTCGGGCTCGCTGGCCACGCGTCCCGGAAAGGCCTCTTGCAGCTCGCCGAGAGCGCGTGCGACCTCTGCCGCGATCGCGGTCGTGCTCACGAGACGTCCTGGCCGGAGATCGCGGTGAACCGCTCGCGCTCGTGCAGTTCGACGTGCTTGGCGTCTCCGATCGGCTCGCCGTCGGGACCATACAGCTTGAAGTCGTGCGGGACCTCGGCGTGACGCTTGATCTCAGCGCCGGTGGCCTCGTGGGAGGGCATCTGCACCTCGCGGTTGTTGACGAAGATCAGCATTCCTTTTCTGGATCAACTGCATGATCCGTGGGTCATGCTCCTTCGGCTGGGAGGGGTGGGCAGAGTCCGCCGAGTGAGAGCATCGCCAGCGCGATGACAGACCAGGGCGAGTGGAAGCCGAACCCGCGGCGCATGATCAGGCGGATCTGAGTGTTCACTTTCTCGACGCGTGCGTTGCTCAGGTTGTGCTTGATCGCGGCCTCCACCATCGAACGCTGTTGGGTGATCCGTTTGGCCAGTTTGCGAAACGGCTCCAGGCGAGATCGTCGTGCCCACTTCAGCCACGCCTCGAGCAGGGCCAGCGCCTCCTCGGGGGCGAGGCGGTAGATCAGGCGCAGCTGCTGTGAGAGCAGGTGGGCGCGGTAGAGTTCGGCGAGCGCCGATTCGACCGCAGCGCGATCGTCGCTGCACTCGCGGGCGGTCGTGATCTGTTCGGCGAAGTACGCGCCTTGTATCCGATGAAGTGGACAGAACGGGCCACCGAGCGCGGAATCGGCTCAATGAGCGCCTGCGGCGAAGCTACGGTGAGCGCCCGATCCCTGGTTTACAATGAAGGAATGCAACGCTCCGCCGTCGCACGTAACGGTGCCGCACCGGCCGCGGTCCATGTGACCCGCGAGCAGGCAGCGGCGAACGCGCTGGGCTTGCTGCGCGCCGAGGGTCTTGAGCCGAGCCCCGAGCACAATGCGCTTGCTGCCCGCTGGGTGGCGGGCGAGATCAATGACGAGCAGTTCGAGCAGCTCAACTTGGAGCAAGTGCGCCAACGTGTGGCTACCACCGCCGGTCGATAGCCCTCGGCTGTCATGGCGGAGGATCCGTACGTCTATCCCGGCACCGCTGTTCTGCGCAACAACCTCGGACTTCACGATCCGCGGGAGCTCTCGCGGGCCGAGGCGGACATCGTTCGTGCCGCCCTCGCCGTCCTGGCCGGTCGTCCGCTTCCCGGCGGCTATGACCTGGCGCATTGGCAGGCGTTTCACAGCCGCATCTTCGGCGGGCTCTATCCGTGGGCGGGGGAGCTGCGTACCGTGCAGATCGCAAAGCCGGGTGCGTTCTACGCTCGCCCGGAGCACATTGCCGGCTACGCGCAGGGCATCTTCGCCGAGCTTGCTCGTGAGCGGTGCCTACAGGGTCTCGATCGCGGCGCCTTCTTGGAGCGGTTGACGCACTACCACGCCGAGATGTACGCGGTTCACCCGTTCCGGGAGGGCAATACACGCAGCCTGCGCGCGTTCCTGGGCCAGCTCGCCGGACAGGCGAGGCATCGGGTGGACTGGGAGCATCTCGATCACGAGCGGAGCTTCGCTGCCAACGTGCGCAGTCTCAACGGCCAGAACGACCAACTTCGGGCGCTGCTCGAGCAGATCGTCGATTTGCCCGGACGCTGAGCGTCGTTCTGGAGAGCAGGCGGGGCAAGCAGCCTTGCCGAGAGCGCCGACGGCCAGTGGCCGCGGCGGTGCGCATACCAGACCGTGCCTGCACCCCACACGAGCGCGCCGAAGATCGCGAAGGCGATGCAGTAGCCGTAGCCGCCCTGGCTGCCACATGCCCACGCCACCCACCACGAGCACCAGCCGGTGGTCCTTACGATGGTCGGGCCGAAGCGCCAGGCCAGGTAGGCGATGGCGGCGAGAACCTGCGGTTCGAGACATCCGCCGACCCGCACCGCGTCGTCATGGCCGCCGTCGGGATCGTCGGGGCCAAGCGACGCTGGCAGACGATGGCGCAAGGCCCTCACGGCGCCAACTTCCAGTACCACAAGGGGGCCCCAACGTGCTGGTCGCGCTGATCCTCTTGCTGTGCTTCCTGATCCCGGGGATCGTCTACATCCTCCCCGCGTCAGGGATGGGGCGCACTGCGGTTGTGGGCGCGCCGGTCCTCCAGCTGCCGGCGCATCTGGGGATAGCGCGTGTCACGGAAGCGCATAGGCAATCCGTGATGGTCGACGAGCAGCGCCGACGACAAGCACTATCGAACGATCGGCGCTGAGCGGCTCCAACAGCCCGAGTATTCGCTGCACCTCCTCGTCTCGGAGGGGCGGCTTGGCAGTCACGGACGCCTACCCGAGCGAACGCGAGGCGGCAAGGTCAACCCGCGCGGAATCCGCGAACCGCGCGAGAAACTCGTTCTCCCTGCGCAACTGCTCGCCGGACTTCCGGCCTGAGCGCAGGTCGCGCTCGTCCGCTTCGCGAGATGCCCACTTCTCGCGAGCGCGAACACTGGGATCAAAACGCTCATCGTTGCTCTGCATAGCCTCTCCATCCTACCGGACGACCTGCCCCGTAGGATCAGGAGGGCGGCGACACTGGTGGCGGAGGTGGCGGGTCAAACGCTCGCGGCCGCGACGAAACCCGCCAGAACCCGTGGCGTGGCGGGGGTACGGTGACATAGCCGGCAAAGCCGACGACCGAGGGCTCGATCATCGGCCGTCACGGTACCCGTGCCGGCGGCGGGTGCGCTTATCGGCGCGTCACGAACGCCTTGGCGGCGCCCATCACCTCGTAGGCGCGGCCGTCATGGATCGCCTCGATCGGCGCCCTGCCCCTCAAGCGCGGGTTGCTGCCCATCATCCACGCCTTGACCGACGAGGAGCGCATACCGTCGTCCAGGATGCGCACCACCGTGTAGATATCCACCAGTCGGCCCAGCGCCCGCGGCTCCGGAGAGCGTTCGCCACGCGCGTAGCGACCAATCGTCCTCGGGTGGCGATCCCCGACCGCGAAGGCGACCAGCTTCTGACCCAGAAGCTCTTGCAACTCGCCCGCAAGCCGCATGGGCTCGAGGTCGGTAGCGGCTCGATGCGCGTCCTCGACGAGTTGATCTACCGCCATTGCTCCACTCCTTCTCGGTCGATTCTGCCTCGCATGGTACCACAACGGTCACCTCTTGGCTACTTATCGGCTTCCTCTCGGCCACCGGATAGTCCTGATGATGACGCACACCTGGACGGAGTAACCAGGGGGTTGCCTACACGCCGATCGCCCTCCGCTGACAGCGAGCGGCCAGTTCTCCATGGACGCCTACCCAAGCGAACGCGAGGCGGCAAGATCGACGCGCGCGGACCGCGCGAACGGCGCGAACAGCTCGTTCTCCTGGCGCAACTGCTCGGCCGACTTGCGACCGGCGCGCAGATCGCGCTCGTCCGGGTTCAACCCGACGGACTGCGACCCGCACCCACACCCCGTCAGGAGCGCGTGCTCTGCTCGCTGATCGCGCCGTGCACCTCCCTGCCCCTCTCCGTGAGCGTCCAGGCGTTGGGCTCCCCGCGCGCCGCACCCGCCCCCTTGTTCTCGATCAAGCCGAGCCGGCGCAGGCGTTTGAGGAGCTTTGAGATCTGGCCCTGGTCGGAGATGCCGGCGGCGTCGCCGACACGCCTGTTGGAGACGCCCGGGTGTGTGCCGACGGCCATCAGGACGCGCACCGTGCGGTAGGTGAGTCGCATCTCAAGCTCGCGCAACGGATCGCTGTTGACCGGGCGCGGGCGGGCGGGCGCCTTCGGGACTGGGCGGTCGAGCTCCTTGCGTGCCGCCACCGGTCCCAGATAGGGCAGCACGATCATTCCCATGAGCGGGCCTGTCAGCTCGGTCAGCCGTCCCGGGTTCTTCTCGACCAACCGCCCGTGGAGCACGGCCAGCACCCCGCCCACGACGCCCTCGGCCGTCAATGGTGGTGGACCGTCGCCCTGCTTCGCTTCAAGCCGGCCTTCGTCGACCACTGTGATGACTTGGGCGAGGACGCGCCGGCGGCGCTNNGGGTCCCGCTCCGAGCGTCTCCACGACCACGAGCCGGCCCATACCGGGCTCATAGTCGAGGATCTCGAGCAGCGCGCAGAGCCCGGCACGGATCTTCTCCCGCCAGCCGCGTGCCCCTTGGGTGCGCCCGGCGCCCTCATACGCGGGGATGACCTCGCGGACGATACGCGCGATCGCCTCGTCGAACGCCGCCAGGAAACAGTCCTCGCGGTCGCTGAAGATCTCATAGAACGTGCGGCGCGAGACACCGGAGCGGGCGACCACGTCCGCAACGGTGACGCCAGCCGCGCCACGCTCGGATGCGACCTCGACGATCGCCGAGAGCATCCGCGCGCGCTGGATCTCCGCGACGTGCTCTGCTCCTATGCCGCCTGCCCCCGAAAGGGGGTCGTCGCCAGAGCGCGCCAAGCCCGACGGCTCTACCTCGTCACGAGAGCCTCGTCGTCTACCAAACATGTCATTTCTTCTTACTCTTGCTCTTTGTCTTCTCGTTCTTGCTCTTTGTCTTCTTGTGCTTGGCGCACCCTGTGGCCGTGATCGGCGTGGACTGGTGGATTTCCGCTCCGTTCTGTCCGACGAACGCGGTCGGCATCGCGAGTTTGCTGGTGCAGAGGTTCCCGTTGGCGGCGAGCGCGGAATACTTGCCCTCTGGCAATGTCAGTTCGAAGGTGCCAACGGGGACGTCGGGGACCGTCTTGAACGTGCTGCTCGTGATCCCGGCTTTGCTGATGAACGTTGTGCCTACGAGGTCGACGGTGACGCCGTAGCCCTGTAGGACGACGACGAGGTCGGGGAACGCTTCACCGCCGTGGGAGACGAAATACGCGGGGCCCGTCAACGGGACTGGCAATACCGGTGTGATCGCCTTCGCGGTAGCCACGATCGATGCCTTGGGGCAGTTCGCGGGGTTCGCGTCGAACACCGCCGCCGGGCACGCCTTCTGCAACGTCGTCAGGCGCGAGGGTAGCTGCTTTGGGAGATCCACCTTGACCTTCGCGATGTTCGCGTCATACGGCCCCTCGGGGTAGGAGAGCTTGACGTGCAGGCTCGCACCGTTGGCCCTTGAGGTCTTCCCCGAGGTCGAGGCCGTGAACTTTGGTTTGAACGCGAGCGTCGCGCAATTGGTGACCTGGAAGGACGTTGAGACGGGCACCGCGACTCCTTCTGTGCTGCTGAGCGTGCCTTTGATCGCGGTCTTGTTGCAGCCCGTCGGGTTGAACGTGAACTTTTCGCGGTCCACGCTCACGTTGACGTGCTGTATCTGAAGCGGGATACCGTCGATGATCGTCGGCAACGGGTCGCTCTTGATCGTCAATGCCGCGGTATGCGGATCCACGTTGATCGTCGCTCGTACCACGACCGTACCGAGATCAAACGGTCCCGCCTTCGCTGGGTTGACGATCGACAGGCCGTACGGTGCGCCCTTATAGCCCGTCGTGATGTACACCTTCCCGCCCGTCACGGTGTAGGGATCGTTACCGAGCCCGGCGCTGACCGTCGTTTCGCCGATCAGGCTTTCCGGACCACACGTACCCAGTGCCGCCTGGGGTTCGGGGCACAGCTTGACCGTGGATAGCGTCCCCAACAGGCCACGGGGCATCTGCAGTTCCACTTGGCTGAGCGTCTGGTCGGCATCGGGGCGCGTCATCGTCAGCTCAAACGGCGTGAACGCGCCAGCCTGCAGGTTCAACGAACCGGCTTGGAACCCCGGCGTGAACGGTCGCGGATCCTGACACGGCGTTTCGTCGGGACCCGAGGTGATTTCAAAGCTCGAAGAGGCAGACGCCGCCGCGTTACCAGACCACGGTTCGATCGAGGCTTGCGTCGTATACGTGCCGCACAATGGTGGCGTGCTCAACGGTGCGCGAGCGGACCCAAAGAAGTGCAGTTCCGCATTTTCAAAAGGAAGCTGTGGCGATTCGAACGTCGCGGTCAACTGGCCCGTCACGGGATCGGGCGTTACCCGACCCGCGAGCTTGACCAGTACGCCTGACACCGGGTCTTCGGCGACGATATACATCGCTACGAGCGAACCGAACGGGTTTTCAAGTGGTCCCGCGAAGTTCTGTGGCGCCGCCAAATACACCGCGCCTTCAAGCGCGTTAGGCAACAACGGTGTCTTTATCTTCACCGTCCCGATCTTCGACGTTTCCGGACATGACGGTGCACCAGGCGTGAATTCATAGATACCGCTCTGCGGGTTGACGCCCGTGAAACCGATCTGCGCATCGGAGCACGCTTGCAAACCATCGCCCCCGGCCGGGTTGATGCTCACGCCCGCGGGCAACGCGACCGTGATCTTTTTCACATCGGAGTCCGCGAGCCCCGAGGGCGTCAACACAGATTCCTGGGGAACGTGCACATTGACCGCCAACCCCGTCGGGGTACTCGCGGCCTGACCGTCCGGCGCGACGCTGATCGAGGGTTCAAAACTCAACCTGTTACAACCATCCATCGCGAACGTCGTACCAGCTTCGTTCTGCAACTTGTATGTGGCTTCCCTTGAGACCGACGGTTCCGCCCACGAATCAGTACGCAGAGTAGTAGTGAACGGTTCCGTCACCGGATTCGTACACGAGGTCGGAAGCGTCAAGAACGGCTGCGGCGAGAGCTCTTTCTGCGGAGTGCATTCACCTTCGAGGTGCGTCAGGCATGACCATCCACGCGACTGGTCGTGGCGTGGATCACCAGGCACACCCCAGAACGTCACCTGGCTGGCGAGGAAGCCCAGGGTCTGGGAGACGTTATTGACACTCGCCACCACGCCGTAGTCGCCGCCGGTCCGAACGGAGGTGTCGAGGATCACCGGGTTACCCGCGATCTCGAAGCCGAACCGCGCGGGCTCACGCGCCGATGGCACGAGATTGAACAACGGAACCGGACCGAAATGGTCTTCAGTGGTCGTGACCTGCGCGACACCCATCACCGTGTCATCCGGACAATCGTTGAATACCCCTTCTTCGCCATTGGCCTTGCGCGAACGCGAAGTGAATTGCAGTTCTGTGCACTGCGGGGACACCGTGGGATTACCGACCAAGCCCGGCGGCAATTCAAAATGCAGATCCTTATCCAGCGCCGGCGGCTTCACTTCAGGCACGAACCCACCGTTGCGTTCTACCGATTCAGCGTCCTTGTTCAACGCGAACGTCGTCGTCAACTGGAAGGGATGAGAACCTGCCTGCGTATCGATTGAGCCATCTTCGTTTTCCGGCTTGATTTCATAATCTTCGATCCCAAACCCCGGAGGACTAGCACTCACCATCACCGGCTTACTGACCGACACGCTCGCCGCGCTACCCCCTTCGACGCTCGCCTCGTTGACTTCACCCGACGGAGCGTTCGTGCTCATATTCACAACGATGTCCATTTCATACCGTTGATAGGGTCGCAGCGGTTCGGGGGACAGCGCTTCCAGGAAACCCGACGGGAAGGTGCACGTCACCGGACTGCTGCTAGTGCAGTTAATATATGGAGCCAGGTCGAATTCGTCGCCGTACTCCGGCGAAAAGAACGAGACGCCCTTCACCGTCAGCCCAGCCGGCAGGCTGTCACTGATCGTGACGGGCTGCCCGCTCATCGACCCATCGCCGAGATTCGTCGCCAGCAGCACGATCTCGCCTTCGCCACCAGGCGGCAAGTCCGTCGGCGTCAGGTTCGACGCGAGCTTCCACGCCGGCGTCGCCGCCGATGCGGAAGCCACTCCCACACCACCGATGACCACAGCCACGGCGAGGAGAGCCACGGCGACACCAAGGACTATATGCGTAACGCGGGCCATCCAGGCTCGCTGATCGATTGACCGAGGCATCATTTCTTCCCCTTCTTGCCGTGCTTGGTGGATCTCTTCGCAGTCGCCTTGGGCCCATACAATTTCTTGGCCCGCGCTTTGCACACCGCTCGCGCCGTCTTCTTACGCTTGGCCTTACACACCTTCAACGCCTTGGCGAGCTTCTGCGCACGCGTCAGCGACTTCTTGGACGTCGCCGAGGACGCCGGAGGCGACCCCACGACATTCCCGGCGCCCGAGAACGTCCCGCTCGGCGGCGGCCCGAAGATCGCCGGCTGCGACGAGGGCGCCGGCTTACACGAATCGGCCGTCGTACAGAGCGGCGGACTCACCGGAGCAGCCGAACACGGCGCCGACGCACTGCAAACACGAGCGTCATACACATCAAACGCACTGTCGTAATCTTCAGAGACAAGTTTCGAGGTAGTCAGGAAGAACACGTTTTCGCCGTTGGCGCTCGCGTCGAGAAACGTCGATTCATCACCCGAGGTCCCCACCGAGATCAGGCCGACGCAACCACTGGACCTTTCACTGAACGTGATACTCGCGCGCCCGCAGCTCCCGATCCCTTCCGGCTCATACTCATACACGTTCTCCTTGCCATCGGTATCCTGCGGCACCAACGCATCCGGACTGTCAAAGAACAACCGACCACTGTCCGACAGATACCGCGACTGGTAGCCGGCGCTCTCGCCGAGACTGACCGCGACCCATCCAGGGACACTGGCGGCCAGCCACTTCCCTCCCAAGACCGAGTTACTATCGATCAGCAGTCTGCCTTCACTACTATTAGGATCGAACACGCCCGCCGGCCGTGCGCCGGAGGGATTGCACGACGCACAGAGGAGACGATTCGAGCTTGCGTCGTAGAGAAAGACCTCCTCGTCCGGTTCGCCGCTGTTCGCGTCGGTGTTGTCATACCCAGTGAGGCTCCTGTCCGACATGAACGCGAAGTACTGACCGTCCGGTGAGACACGAGAGGTCATATAGGTGAGGTCTTCGCTGAACGCGCCTCGGTTGCCGATCCAGTCGGATTCGTCGTCGCTGGAGAGCGTGACGATGAACGTGGTCGTCCATTCCCCGCCGGTATCGTGCAGCACGTAAAGGTTGTCGGTGCCCGGGCTCGCCTTTTCCTTCTGGGCGTTTTCAGCATCGCTCAGCACACCCTTGGCCACCACGTAGACGTAGGAGCCGTCTTCGCTGGCTCCCGGCAGCACGCCCTGCACATCCGCGTGTTCACCAGCACGTGGATCCACCGTCAGATCGGTCAGCTTGCCCGCCAACGGTTCACCACCGGTGCTGGTCACTTCGAACACGTACAGGTCTTCTCCTTCACGTCCAGAGGAGGCGAGTCGTGCTGTCGAGTCAGCCGTCAGACGCGCTCCATCGGTGAAGAACACCCTTGAGCCTTCGCTGTCGGCCGTCTGGAAGTGCGGTTCCCCTTGCGATAGCTTCCCCGTCGGGCCACCCTCGTTGGCGTTGACCTGGACGGTTTCGCCCTTTGTCATGTCACGCAGGTAGAGGTGACTGCCGGAGAACGGTTCAGCTTGCCCTTGCGCCGACCAGATGACGCGCGAGCCGTCGCTGGAGATCGTATGCCTGTAGATCCCATCTCCCCCGAAGCTCGTCTCGGTGCCGTTGCCGCTGTTGGCGGCCGGCACGCCGTTGGGCAGGATCGTGACGAGCTGCAGCTGCCCACCCGCAGCCCACTCATACATGTTTCCCGCACCGGGGTAATGCGGGTCCAGCCCGGGCACTCCGCTAATGATGACGTTACTCAGGTCAGGCGTCCCGGCGATCACGCCAATCTTGCCGCCGAATTCCGTGCCTTCCGGTGCGTTCGCGGCCGTGACCAGGGGCTGGAATTCGCCGGTCGCGGCGTGGTGGAGGTAGGAGGTCGGTTCCGTCGTTTGCGGGGACAGCGGTGTTTCGCCACGCGGGTCGAGGGCTCCCAGCGAGAGGTCTTCGGAGAAGAAGCGGTATTCCTGTCCAGCCCCGATGATCTCCCCAACCGACGTATTGTGTGGCGAGGAGATGTCCTGCGTGGACCAGCCACCGGAGCCCCGCATGGAGAGAAGCTGCGACTCGTTGTTGTTGGTCGGAGGGTTGGCGCCGACCGGCGCGCTCGCCATATAGGTGATCGCCGAGCCTTCCGCGGAGGCCTCTATCCACCCCTCCTTCTCCAAACGGTTCGATCAGTGAGCCGTTCTTGTTCGCCGGGGAGACCAGTTCCCACGCGCGGCCATCGGGCAGCACCAGCTCGCTGCCACCCGGCTGCGTCGTAAACGTCTGATCGGTACCGTCGGTGGTTTCGTTGAGCGCGTTGACCGCGACGACACGGAAGTGGTAGACCGTGTCCGGAAGCAGGTCCTGCGGGTGGATGCTCACCGTCTGATCGAATTCTCCAGAGCCGATGTCCTGCCCGGGTGCGGCGGGCACGTCCGCGCACGAGGACGGGCTGGTCGTGCAGTCGGCCGTGCCGTACTGGAAGTAGTAGTGCGTGTCACGACCGTTGGGGTCGATCTGCGCCTGCAACGTCGCCGAAGTCGAAGCGACGTCCGCCACCGACGCTTGTACCGTCGGAGGACCCGTCGGGACCGCGCTGAAGATGTTGACCTTCGCTTCGCCCGCTCCTTCTTCATCGGCGACATACACCTCGTGGGTCGACGCATTCACGGCGACACCCACAGAGTTCTTGACCGCGCCGAGTCCCGATCCGGCGAACTTGCCGAGCAGACCCCCGGTCCCGCCATACTGCGCGACGTCCGAGCCCTCGTCGATGTAGACCTCGTGACCACCACCGGGTTCCACCGCGATCGTGTTCCCACGTTCATCGAACGTCGTGCCCACCGCCTGCAATTCGCCGAACTGCGAGGCGGGATACTCCACGACAGGGCCCTGCGGGTGCGTGTCGAGATAGACATCGCCCTTGGAGTCGACCGCGATATTGCAGGACTTGTTCAGGCCCGTATGCGTCAACGTGGATGTGTAGTCACTGTTGCTGAGCGGTGTCCCCGCAGGCCCCGCGGGCGTGTACTTGTTGACATGGTTGACGAGTTCATGTTTGGCATTTTCGCCGTCTCCGAAGGCGACATAGACATCGCCTTCGGGGTCGACAGCCACACCGCACGCTGCTCCCCAGGGAGCCCCAAGGCTTTCGACTCCACCGTTTAGTTCACCAACCTCGCTGCCATCGGATTCATAGACCGTGACACCTGCTCCGAATTCACCACCGTCAGCGACGTAGAGATCTCCCTTGTCCGGGCCGCTCGAGTTATCGACCGCGACCTCATCTTCACCTCCGCCGAAGCCACCGACAGACATGATGTTGGTCCCGGTCGAAGAGAAGTCAACCGGTTCACCCGAGGAGTTGAACTTGTAGAGATACCCTGGATAGCCGCTGTATACGTACACGTCACCGGTTGATTCATCGACCGCGATACTCTGGATGTCACTTCCGCCAAACGAGCTCGTACCCGGGCCTTCCGCGCCGAACGAGCCGCTGAAGAAGTGCCCATTTGCCGCGGGGCCGGGCAGGAAGAACGTGCGGTCCGCTCCATACGTCGTACCGAAGGAGTTGACGGCGACCAGCCGGTAGTGGTGGGTGCCGCCTTCCAGGCCGCTGAGGCTCGTTTCCGCGGACACTACGCCCGCTGTCCCCGCGTCGGTGCCGGGGAGGGCCGGGCTGATAGACCCATAAGAGGCCGTCGATCCGTATTCGAAGTAGTAGTGGGCGTCCGTACCGTCCGGGGACAGCGACCCGGTGAGCTTCGCGCCACCCGCCGCCACATCCTGTGCCGGACCGGTGCTGAGACCTTCCACAGCCGGGGACGTCGTAAAGGATTTTTCCTGCCCGTAAGTGGCGCCGAAGGAATTGACGCCCACGAGGCGGTACTGGTATGTGGTGCTCGCCGCCAGCCCCGTCAGACCGGTTGTCGCGGACACGCTCCCAGACGCGCTGCCCGCATCGCTCCCGGGCAAAGCGGGACTGGTGGACCCGAAGGTTTCTTCGGTCCCATACTGAAAGTAGTAGTGAGTGTCGGCGCCATCCGGGGACAGCGACCCGGTGAGCTTCGCCGTGTTCGGCGTCACATCTTCCGCTGGGCCGGTGCTCAGAGCGTCGACCGCGGGAGGCGTCGTGAAGGTTTCATCGCTGCTCGTGTTTGACCCGCCGGCGTTCGCGGCCTTTAGACGGAAGTGGTATTCGGTGCCTGCCAGGAGATCGACCGGTTTCGCGGTGACCGTTACCGGACTGTTGCCGGCGCCGATCTGCGCGGGTGTCTGTTTGCAGGGAACGCTCTGACCGTAGGCGTAGGAGGTGCTGGGGCCGTATTCAAATTCGCACGAGCTGACCTGGATACCCACCGGGTCCACGCTGCCACTCAGCGCGACAGTATTCTTGCCCACGCCGGACGCCGCCTGAACGGTGACGTCGGGAACCGTGACGTCGGGGCCGAACACGTCGACGACGGTGCGTTCATTACCCACGTAGAGGTCGCCGTTGACGGGATCCACACCGACGGCCTCCAGTTCGCCGAACCGGCCCGACGGGGTGCCAGTCAACTGTCCGACGTATTCTTCTGAGGTCGACGAACCGAACTCCTCTACCGCGGCAAAGCCCGCGGCGAAGTTGGTGTCCGCGACATACACGTGGTCTGTCCTCGGGTCCAGCCCCACGTGCACAAGCGCGTTGGCGAACGACCCGCCAGGTGTACTCGCGCCGCTCCATTCAGATATCAAAGAGCCACCCATCGAGTCAAAGACGTCAACGGTGCCCGTCCCGCGATCGCCGACGTAGAGGTCTTCGGTCAGATCGTTGACCGCGATGCTTTCGCCAAAGGACCCGCTGAGGATACCGGCGCCGAACTGCGACACATACGCTCCGGTCGAGCTGAACACGTCAACGACGTCGCTTTCAGGGTCGGCGACGTACAAGTCGTGGGTTGACTGATCGACGGTCAGCCCCTGCGGATCCTTGAAGGGACCACTGACCGGGGCGGCCGGCGGCGTGCCGGTCAACTGCGACAGATATTCTCCGGTCGAGCTGAACACGTCAACGACATGCTGATCGGGGTCTGAGACATACACGTCACCGTTTTCGTCGTTGACCGCTACACCCGAGGGGCGTCCAAACCGCAGGACCAACGAACCCCCGGGACCAGTCGGTATGCCCGTGAGCTTCGATTTCTTGATGTAAGGCTCCGACGCCGAGAACGCGAGCGGGGTACCGGCCGGGCTGAACCTGTCCACCGTCCGAGCAAACGCGTCCGCGACGTACACATCACCCGAGGCGTCAAACGCGATCGCGGCCGGGTATTCAAAGCCGGTCAGTTGAGAAAGATACTTGTGCGTGACTTCAGCCTGCGCGGGTACGCACGAGAGCGCGAGGCCGGCCGTCGCGCACGCCAACGCCAAGCTCGCCAGGATCAGCCTACGAGCATTCATCGAACCATCTCCTCCGAGAAAGGGGGGATGGCCCCCCGCTTATGACATGACAAGGACACTGGTCCACGCCCGGGCAACACAAGACCGCCACGAGCGCACGGCCCACAGCGGCAGGAGAACAACAACCAGAAGCGCGCCTAACACTTAACGCACGCGAGTGACCCAGCCGGACCTTCTGTCCGGCGGCGCCTGCGGCCTTGCCGCGGCGCCGACTGCTAGCGCTTACGCGCCCACAACTACCACATCCCCCCCTGGGGGAAGTCGGGCGGCCCGCCAGGGCCGGACGACGGGGCCTAGCGCTTAGGCGCCGGCAGGCCCAGAGAGAGAGAGAGAGAGAGAGACGTGTCAGCGACGCTGACACGTCCTATTACGGACGCTCCAGCGATGCACGGACTCTCAAGCACGTTATTCCCCAATGAAACCACGTGAAGCACAACCCTCTCTCAGTTGCGACCAGGTTCCTCTCCCAAGGTCCCCGTCAAAACAAGTTGGTGTCGACCACGAAGACCGACCCTACTACCCGACCTTATGTTTTGCGTCCTGCCCCCACACCCAAGCCGGATGAAGAGACGCTAGGCAATGTACACCACTCGTGACCATTTGTCAAGCCCATGTGCGCGACGCTCGCCAGACGGCGAGGGGCTCAGCCGCGACGGCCCGGCGCTGGCCCCGGCTGGGCCGCCACTTCGCCGAGGTTCAACTGGAGCCCCGCTCTTAGCGCAACCGCCAGCAACACTGCCACGACCCCGGCGTCACGCCATCGCAGCGGCCAGTTGCACACGCAACGACACCACAAGAGCACTGGACAGATGCACGACCCTCCGGGCACTGTGCGATCGCTGTGTCGCCGACCGGGGCGGGGCAGCCGATCCTCAAGGTCGCGAGCGGCGCTCCAAGCGAGAAACACGCCGCCACCACCAATTCAGTGACCGTTCAGCACACGCTCGCGCTGGTATCGACGCCACGCGCTGCTGGCGCCAGCCAGCGCTGCCAGCACGAGGGCCAGCGGCACGAGTATGGAGGCCGCGACAAGGATCACGATCAGTGCTACCACGAGCACGCGGCCGGCATCGTGGAGCCCTCGATGAAGCGTGAGCCCTTCGCTGCCAGCGCGCGCGTCGCCGAGGATGCTCACTTCAACCTCAGCCGTGCTCGCACGCTGTGAGACCGCATTTACGGAGGAGTGTGCTCGGGCGATAGCGGCGCGCGACGCCGACAGCCGTTCGCGCAGGTTGTCGATTCGCCCTTCGGTTGTTGCCGCTGCGAGTGCACGCAGCAGCGCCCGCCGTTCAACTTCCGCGTCGCTCAACCGCTGGCGCGCGGTGTCATAGGCATCGGTGATGTCCTGCAGGGACTGGTTCTCCGCGCGGATCGGAGCCAGACGGCCGATCGCTGCCAGCGCAGCGCCGAGTCGCGCGCTGGGCAGCCTGAGCGCGAGCGTGGCTTCGCTGGCGCCTTGCTGCTGGACCTGCACGTTGGACGACTGCACGTAGCCGCCGTCACGAACCGCGAGCTGCGCCACCTGGTCGGATGTCGCCTGCAAGTTCGCGGGGGTGCTGCCCAGCGTGACCGAGGCCGCGAGCTGCTGCACGCGCCCGGGCGCCGAGGCCGCTCCGGCAGCGCTCGAGGCGCCGACCAACGGCGATGCCTGCTCCACCCCGGAGGACGTTGCCGATGTAGAGGAGCCATTCGACGTTGCAGAGCCCGCCGGTGTGGAGGAGCTTCCCGGAACAGACTTGCTCGCGCCCGGAGCAACGGCGGGCGTCCTCTCCGCGGGGGCCGACTCGATCGCCGGCCCCGACCCGTGCGGTCCCGCGATGAGCAGCGCGGCGACGAGCACGACGGCCGCCGTCGCGGCCGCGGCAACAGCCGAGCGCCGATGAGACGCGAGCGACCGCGGACCGCGACGAAGACGTGCAAACGCGCCAGGCCGCAGAGCCGACGCGTCGCCCGCTGAGATGCGTCCCGCTGCGTCCGCGGAGTCCTGAGTCCGGGCCTGCGTATCGGCGTCCACCGCGACACCCTGAAGCGCGCCAAGTCGCTGGAGCCCCTGTGCAAGGCTCCCTTCGAACGCGGGGGTCATTGCGGGAGCGAGCGAACGCACGTCACCGCGCAGCTCTCGCCATGCGTCCGCCGCCGGGCCCTCCGACTCACCGCGTAGCGCAGCCTCCAGGTTCGCGGTCCACGCCTCCTGGCCGGGCAACGGCTCATCGGCTGGGAACGGAACGATCCTCATGCGACCTCCTCCCGGCCGGTCTCGGCGCAGTGCTCGCGCAGCCGCGTGAGCGCACGGTGAAGCCGCGTGCCGGCGTTGGACTCACTGATGCCCAGGGCACGTGCGAGCTCGCCGTTGGAGAGCTGGCCGTGGAACTTGAGCAGCACGAGCTCGCGCTCGCGAAGCGGCAGGGACGCGAGCGCATCACGCACCGTCGCGCGACGCTCCACATCCTCGAGCGCGTCACCCGACGCCCGATCGTCCCCAAGATCCTCCCCCAGGCCGTAGCTGCTCTTCCGCCTCCTTCGACGCAGCTCATCGAGCGCGGCGTTGCGAGCGATGGCGAACAGCCACGCGCGCGGCGTTCCCCGACGATGGTCGAGGCGCGAACGCGAACGGTAGAGCCGCTCAAACGCGAGCGCCGTCGCATCCTCAGCCGCCGCGCGATCCCCGAGCAGAGAGATCAAATACGCGTGAACGTCGGCCGCGCACTCCCTGAAGAGCGCATCGAACGCAGCAGAGTCGAGAACCCCCTGGCGGGGTGCCGCTCCAGCCCGCGACGACGGCTGATCGGAAGAGGACACGAGAGTGCTCATCACCCTAACTACGACACCGCAGGACAATCCATCACAAACCGATCCGACTCATTGGCCGGCCGATCCGGCATGCAACCCGGTGCACAGCGCAGAGGCCCGGATATCCCCTGCCGTGGACAGCGCCCAAGACAAGTCCGCCTCCCGTCCAAACGTTCGCGACGCCCGATCCCTCGTCGGGCACTGAGGGGCAGAAGCGCTTGCTGCAGCGCCAGCCGCCGCACCCCTCAATGCCGCCGTAAGCGCGGAGCGCCCAGCAAACTTGCACGGGAGGTCATCAGCGCCAGGAGCACAGCCACCGATCGGAGCAGCTCGCTCAGGACGAACAGCGGTAGCGCTCCGTCAAGGGACATTCCCGGACACTGGCCCAGGACATGGCCATCTCGCCCGGCGCTCGCTTCTCGTCTCTATGAAGGAGGGTGGTTCTGACAACGGGCCGCCCTCGCGGAGGTCGGCCGAGGTGCCGAATGCCGGGGACGTCGTCGATCGGGGCTTCAATGCGTCGAGTGAGCGAGCAGCTAGCCATCAACTAGGAGCGCCTGCAACGGGCCGAGCAGCCGTTCGGAACGGCGTGAGGTCGCTTGCAGCTCCACCAGCCCGTGCGTCAACGGCTCACCGCGGTTCCTGCGCTCGCGCTGCTCGGCCGCGATCGGGCACCAGAGTTCATCGACGACGGTGCCCGGGTCGCCGGCGACCTCGTCGATGTCGCGTTCTAGATGGGCGGCCCACAGTCGCAGTCGCGTGTCGCGCGCGAGCGCTGCGTCGCAGGTGACGACGTTGACCTCGCTGTCGTTGAAGAAGGAGTGGGCGTTGAGGTTCGCGGAGCCGAGCGTGAGCCAGCGGTCGTCGACGATCCCGACCTTAGCGTGTACGTACACGCGGTCGCTGGTGTTGCCCGAGCGCGCTCGGATCGTCGTGGCGAGGAAGCGCCNNGGAGCTTGTCGGCAAGGATATTGACGATCTCCGGCGACCATAGGAACTGGTTCTCCAGGTACACCAGGTGCTGCGCGGAGCGCAGGGCACGCATGTACGCCTCGATGATCCGGAAGTCGCCGCGCGGCGCGAAGTCGTAGAGCTTCTCGGGGAGGGTTCGCACGACCTGCAGCTCCACATCGCCGGCGCTCACGANNGCGACGTCGTGCCAGCCCATGCGCCCGCGCGCCGGATGCTCGGGCGTGTCATAACGATCACCGTCCAGGTCCGTCAGGTCCATGCCGCCGACAAAGGCAACCTCGTCGTCGATCACGACGAGCTTCTCGTGGTGGCAGTGCATCGGACGCTCGTTCGAGTCCAGCGCGACCTTGATGCGCGTCCCGCGCACGAGCTGATCGCGCCCCTCGCGCACGGAGGCGCGGCGCGGCGCGAACACGGGCACCGGAGCCCCGGCCCACAGCAGCACGCGAACGTCGACCGACTCGGCCGCCTCGCCCAGTAGCTC
>PLYX01000099.1 GCA_003151895.1 Solirubrobacterales bacterium | reverse complement strand
CTCGCGCGGCTCGGTGCGGCCGGCGAGCCCGATCCTCGCGCGCCACGAGCAGCTGCCGCGCGGCCGCCACGGCCTGCCGCGCGGGGTGGTGGAGCGCAACCGCCGCGAGCGGATCATCCTCGCCACGGCCGAGGTCATCCAGGAGAAGGGCTACGCGGCGGTGACGGTCGGCGACATCGCGACGGCGGCCGGGATCGGCAAGGGCGTCTTCTACGAGCACTTCGCCGACAAGCGCCACGTGTTCGCCGTCGCCCAGCAGCACGCCGCGCAGGAGACCTTCAACGCCTGCGCCCGCGCGTACTTCGCCGGGCCCACCTGGCCCGAGCGAATATATGCCGGCCTGCGCACGCTGAGCGCGATCGTCGCCGCCGAGCCCGCGCTCGCGCACCTGCGGATCCTCGCGCCCTACGCCGCGGGCCCCGAGGCGATCGAGCGCACCCAGCAGACGGCGATGCTGTTTGCCGCCTTCCTGGAGGAGGGCTACTCTCGGCGCCCGCAGGCAGAACACCTGCCCCGCGCCTGCTCGGCCGCGATCGTCGACGCCGTGTTCGAGATCATCCGCGCGGAGATCGCGGCGGGACGTGCCGGCGAACTCTCCCACCAGGTGCCGCTGCTGAGCTACGTGGCGATCGCTCCGTTCACCGGAGCGCAGGCCGCAGTGCAGCTGATCGAAGGGCTCCGATGAGCGCCACACAGACCACGAAGCCCGCCCAGCGCGAGCGAACGCTGCAAGCGATGAGCGAGCTCGTCGCCTCGCGCGGCTACGCGCGGACGACGGTGGCGCAGATCACCCAGCGGGCCCACACCTCCCGCACCGCGTTCTACGAGCACTTCGAGGACAAGGAGGACTGTTTCATCGCCGCCCACGCAGCGCTCGCGCAGAGCCTGATCGGCGAGGTGCGCCAGACAGTGGACGCGAGCGATCCGAGCGCAGCGGCGCAGAGCGCGATCGGCGCGCTGGCGGCCTTCGCCGAACGCGAGCCGGGCGCGTTCTACCTGCTCACCCACGAGGCGATGCTCGCCGGGCCGCGCGGGTGGCAGGCGCGAGAAGAGCTGCTGGAACATCTGGAGAGCGCGATCGAAGCGGCCTGGGCGCAGGCCGACGGTGAGCGCGCCGTGCCGGACATACCGGCGCAGCTGCTCGTCGGGGCGACGATCCGGCTGCTTGGCCTGCACATGCGCCGCGGCGAGCGCGATCACGCGCGGCTGCTGAGCGGCCTGGAGGAGTGGATCGCGATGTACCTCGCGCCCGCGCAGACACGACGATGGAGGAAGCTGCGCTCGTGCGCGGCGCTGTGCGAAGCCGAGCCCGAGCTCCCCGCCGTGCCGGCGGCGCCCCAGCCGCTGCCCAAGGGCCGCCACCGCAGGGACCCCGCCGTGGTGAGGGCCATGCAGCGCGAACGCATCCTGCACGCCGCAGCCGAGGCCGTGCGGTCCAAGCGCCACGCCGACGTGAGCGTAGCCGAGATAGTCGCCGCCGCCGGGGTCTCGCGCGACGTCTTCTACACGCATTTTCACAACAAGACCGAAGCGCTCCTGGGCGCACAGGCGCTCGCCTACGAGCAGCTCATCGGGGTCTGCACCAGGGTGTTCTACAACTCCAGCGCCACCTGGCCCGAGCGATTCTGGGAGACCGGCGAAGCGTTCGCGCGTTTCCTCGGGGGGTCGCCGACGCTGTCATACCTGGCCTTTGTCGAGTCCTACGCGCTGGGTCCTCAAGGCGTCAAGCGCATCGACGACGGCGCCTGGGCGTATTCGCAGTTCCTGCACGCCGGCTACCGCGCCATGGCCCCAGACATCCCCCCGTTGGTGCTCGAGGCGCTCATCTGCACGCTGCTGGAGCCCATCGCCAACCAGATCCGGCACGATCGCGCGCGAGAGGTGCGCGGGCAGATGCCGGTGCTCTATTACATGGTGATGACCCCTCTGCTGGGCAGGCAGGCCGCCAGCGAGCTCGCCGAGCGGAAGATACATGAGGCCGAGGCCGAGGCCGAGGCCGCGAGGGCTCGGCGCGACGGGCGCGTCCGCTCAGCGCGAGACGCCTAGCCCGCGCGCAGCGCGAGCAGGTCCACCTCGGGGACGTGCTCACCGGCGCCGGGAAGCTGCCCGGCCTGACGCGCGCCGTTGCCGGGCGGCACGCCCGCACACCTCAGCGAACGGACCTCCCAGCCGCCCGCCAGGCGCAGGCTCGAGAGCAAAAGCTCCCCCGGATCGCCTCCCCGCCCCGACGGCAGCGCGCCGAAGCGGACGAACAGGCGCGCGCCCGGACGGCAGCGCGCCGCCGTGGCGCGCCAAACCCGTGCGAGGCCCGCGATGAAGAGCTCGCCGCGCAACGCGCCGAGCTGCCCGGCGCGGTCGTAGTCGGGTGCCGGCGGGCCGCCCAAGAGCCAGCCGCGCAACCACCCATCGGGGCGATAGGTGGCCATCCCCGGATACGGAGGCGAGGTGATCACCCAGTCAAAGCGCCTGCGCATCCCCGCCAGCGCCTGCGCCGCCTCGCCCAGGCGCACCGCTCCGGGCACGGGCGCGGGAGCCCGCCCGTAGCGCCGGCGCGCGTGACGGGCGATCACCTCCAGCACGTCGAGCTCGGGCGGACTCATCGCGCGAGCGCGCCAGAAGCGCACCGCGCCCGCGGGCTTGGTCGCATACGTACGCGGCATCTGATTGGACAGGTAGCTGGCGGCGCGCTTGTTGCGCTGCCCATGCAGGCAGCCCAGCAGGACGCCGCGCAGCCCGACGGCGACGGCGTCTTCGCGCCCGATGAGACCCGCGCGCAAGCGGCACAACGCCTGCAGCACGGCGGGGCTGTACGCCCAGCGCCAGAACTCGCCCTGCGGCTCCCGCGCGGCCGGGCCGTCCAGCAGCTCGCCCGCCAGGCGCACGATCGACGCCGGGCGCGGCGAGACGAGCTTGGCCTGCGCGATCGCCACGGCCACCAGGTTGGAGTCGATGCCGACGCTCGGCATCTGAAGCTTGCGCGCCGCGAACAGCGTCGTGCCTCGCCCGCAGAACGGGTCCAGCACCCACTCGCCCGGGCGGCCGTCCGCCAGGGCGCCGAGGGGGAAGTCCAGAGGGAACATCGTCCAGTAGGGGCAGATTGCGTTCAGGGCGTCGTCGGGGGTGAGGGCAGGGAGGTTGGGCAGCGCTGCGGTCATGGCCTCCACCCTCGCATAGGTGGCAGACACATGCCTGAGGTGACGAGTTCGATCGGACACAGATGAGCTCCAGCTCCGGTCAGAGTGCGCTGTATCGCGCATTTTGGAATCATGCCCTCATGCGAACGATCATGGAGGAGGGTCCTTGGCGCGTAACGTCGCGGATCAATCAGGCTGGGAATCTCACGATCGAGATCGAATGTCATGGCGATCTGCATGCCGATGTTGTACTCCAGGAGGACGGTACGATCGACGTTGGCACCAAGGCTCGTCCGTGGCCGCTCGGCGAGAAGGGCTGGGAGATGCCCGGTGCGCCTTCAGCGGAGTTGCGCAAGTACCGATTTGGACCAACGGACCCCGAGTAGGCATTTTTGACCTCCGTTGGGATCACAGACTTTGCGCGACGATTGCACGCTACCGGCTATGTGTTGATCCTGGCAGCAGCGACGCTGTTCCTCGTTGCTATCTTTGTCCCCCTTGCTCCAGCTTCTCTAGCAGTTGTCACGGGTATTGGCGGGGCATGTCTCGGGCTGGGAGCTCGGTGGCGGCGCTCCCGGCCTTGGCCTTCGCGGCTGGTGAGCGCCGTGCCGGCGCGACGGGATCTGCGGGGGCGAGCGGTGCTTGGTCGGTGAAGAGCAGTGGGGTCAGGCGCTGAGCGAGCTCGAATGTGACGTAGTAGGCGAGCATGCATAGGAAGATGTGCGCGCGGACCCTGGTCTCGAGGTGGTGGTGGATGGGACGGATCTCCAGGGTGTCCTTCGGGAGCTCGTTCTCAGGAGACAGGTCCGATCAGGCGCTCAGGCGTGCCGATGCTGCGCAGGAAGCGGGCCTCCTCGGCATCACGCGGCTTGTCGCGTCGGATCGGTCCGAGGCGCGCAATGACCTCAGCGCTCTTGGCCCGCTGCTGGGGCGCTTCGCGGCGCCACTGCTCGAAGGAGATCTGTTGCGTCTTCATCGTCTCTACGAATGGTACTCGGCCCGCAACGCCTCTCGGGCGATCTTGTGCAGCTCGCCGCTGCCTGGCAGGGCACGCCCCGCGGCGAGATCGTCGGCGAGCTTGCGAGTTGCCTTGAGGACCGTGCCCACACGATGGCTGGATGCGCGCACGTCGAGGTCGTTGGCTTCCTCTTCGGATATGCCGGCGAGCAGCACGAGCGCTTGCTGTGCGGAACTTTCGTGGCCGGTAGCCTGAAACTCGGAGAGGCGGTCGATGAGCATGTCCACACGGGAGATGACCTTTGCCGTCCGGCCCGCCCAGCTCCTGGAAGATCAGGCACGGCGGGCTCTCGCCGTGCGGGTCGGCGCTTCCCGACACCAGCGTGCTGGCGTCGATGACAACTCGCCTCAACCGGCGGCTCGCTGCTCGGCTGCCATCTCGCGGCGCACCTCGCGTACGGCCTTCACTGCTTCGCGCTCGATCTCCTCAGAGGACACGCCGGCGAAGCGCTCCTTTACGCGCCCACTCGCTTCGCGTCCCAGCTGAATACGGGCGACACCCTCGACCAATTCGCGGTCGCTCGCTTCGGGACGACGCTTACGCAGTCGCGCCAACAGGTCGCTGTCGATCTCAACCGTCGTGGTAGCCATAGGACAGGGCTACCAGCGCGCTCGGAGGAAGAAGGACACCCTCGTGAGCGCCGCCAGGGAGAGGGATATGGCGGCGCTCACGAGGAGGTCCGGAGGGAGTGGATCAACTCATCGGACTGCCACCCGCCACGTGCCCCCCGACACCTTCAGGAGCGCGTCGTCTTGCTTGAGATCGCATCACACACCTCCCCGCCCTTCTCCGTGAGACTCCAGGCGTTGGGTCCGCCCGGGGGCCGGCCCGTGCCGTCGTTGCCAATCAACCCGAGCCTCTCCAGGCGATGCAAGAGCTTCGAGATCTGTCCCGGGTCTGAGACGCCCGCGCCGTCGGCGACCATACGGTTGGAGGAGCCCGAGTTCGCCGCCACCGCCATCAGGACGCGCACGGTGCGATAGGTGAGGCGCATGTTCAGGGCGCGCAACGGGTCGGGCACGGTCCGCCGGGCCTCCTCGCTCGCCTTGGGGACGGGCCGATCCAGCTCCCTGCGCGCCGCTGCGGCTCCGAGGTAGGGCAGCACGATCGTGGACATGAGCGGGCCTGCGAGCTTCAGGAGCGGGCGGCGATCCCCTGCGAGCATCCGCGCGTGGATCACCGAGAACACGGCGCCGGCGAGGCCCTCGGCCGTCAGGGATGGTGGACCGTCGCCCTTCTTGCCTTCACGACGGCCTTCGTCCACAGCGGTGATGACTTGGGCGAGGACGCGGCGGCGACGCTCAAGCGCCCCGGCTCCCGCTCCGAGCGTCTCCACGACCACGAGGCGCCCCATACCGGGCTCATAGTCGAGGGCCTGCAGCAGCGCGGTGAGCGAAGCCCTGATCCGCTCGCGCCACTTCGAGGGCTGCTGGTAGGCCGGGACAACGACTGCCGCGATCCGGTCTATCGCGTCGTCGAACGCGGCCAGGAAGCAGTCCTCGCGGTCGGAGAACAGCTCGTAGAAGGTGCGCCGCGAGACGCCGGAGCGAGACACCACACGCGCGACGGTCGCGTTGGCGGCTCCGCACTCCGTGGCGACCTCCACCATCGCGGCGAGCATCCTCGCGCGCTGGAGCTCGCTCACCTGGGTGCGCGCCTGATCGTCGCCGACCGTGGCCGGTCCGATCGCGGCCGGGGGCCGCTCGTCGCGAGGATCGTGTCTACTGCGGGACATATGAGTCTGTGAATCCGCCAATGGCTCCGAACAGCACACGGGCGCCGCGGCCGGGTCGTCAGCCGCGGCGCCCGGCGAGGCAGGAACCGGCGGGAGAGGTCCCACCTTGGTGGGTTCCCCTCGAGCGACGCTCGAGCGAACCCCGGTGTCTACGTACTGGCAGCGAGCCCATGCGTGTGGTCCTTACTTCTATTTCTTTGATTTCGACTTTGTTTTTGTACCGTATTTCTTCTTGGCTTCTTTTTCGCAGGACGCCCTCTTTTTCTTATTCTTATCTTTCTTGCATTGCTTCAGGGCCTTGGATAGCTTCTGCGCGTTCGTCAATGCTTTTGGCTTCGTCGTCCCTGGTTCTATTGGGAAGGTGATGTTTGGGGTGGCCAGTAGCAGGGGGGTGAGGGGCTGGGTGATGACCGGGGCGACACCCGCGGTGGTGAATGTTCGGTCGGTGCCGTAGGTGGTGCCTGCGCTGTTGGTGGCCGTGAGCCGGTAGTGGTAGGTCGTCCCTGGTTGCAGATTCTGCAGGGGAAGCGTGGCGGTGGAGGGGGACACGATCGTGGGGCCGAACACCTGCGTGCCGTAGTTGGTGTCGGCTCCGATGTCGAAGTGGTAGCTGGTCTGCAGGCCTTGGGGGTCAAGCGCACCCGAGAGCGTCGCTTCGTACTGCGTGACCGCACTGGCGGCGCCGGTGCTCACGGCGGGGGCCGCGGCCGGCAGGGTCGTGAAGGTCTGGTCGGGGGTGGTGGTGGTGCCGGCGGAGTTCGTCGCGACGAGCGCGTAGTGGTAGGTCGTGCCTGGTGTCAGCCCGGTGATCGCCTGCGTGGCCGGTATCGCGGTGGAGCCGTCGCCCGCTTCGCCTTCGAGCGGGTAGCGCTGCCCATAGGCGCTTGTCGGCCCGTACTCGAAGTAGTAGCTGGTCGTGCCGGTAGTAGCGTTCTCGGGGTTGGCCATGTCGCTCAACTGGGCGCCGAACGGCGTGACTTCAGACGACGTCGGGGTGCCGAGCACGGGCGGACCGGGCGGCGTGGTGAAGGTTTTGTCCTTGCCCATGTTTTCTTCGCCGTATTCCCCGATCGAGACGGCGCGATAGTGATATGTCGTGTTTGCCTCCAGTTCGGTCAGGTTCGCGGTGACGGGCACGTCGGCGGATCCCGACCCGTCATCGGCCGATCCCGGTTCAGGGCCGCCGGGCGCCTGGACTGCTGTTGCGACCGATCCGTATGCGGTGCTCGTTCCATACTCAAAGTGGGAATGCGTGTCGCCGAGCGCTTCGGGGTTGACTACTCCCGACACTGTGACGCTCGTCGGCGTGAGATTCGCAAAAGGTCCGGTGGTCACGGCCGCCAGTTCGACCGACTTGAAAGCATCCACAGAACTCAGTTCCATGCCGCTCGTCTTGTACGAATAGGTGGTGTAAACCTCGTTTGTCGAGTTGTTCACGGCGACTCCCCCCACCCGTGCTCCACCGCCTTGGCCTGAGGCTCCGTAGCGTTCTTCGCCGAACTGGTTGATCAGGCTCCCGCTGGAGCCGTCATACACGTTGATCTGAGATTGAAACGGGGAGCCTTCCCCGCCCGGCTGAGCGACATCGACGACGTAGACCTCATTTGTCGTCTGGTTGACCGCGACGGCCGTGGCGTCACCCGTATCGATGACCGGTCCTGGCGTGCCCGCCGGGCTGAACTTCTGTACGCCCGCCGTGCTTGCGATATACACGTTGCCGGTCGCATCGACCGCGACACCGCTCGGGCTTGCTACGGCGATGCTCGATTCGAGCGCGCCAGAGGGACTGAGCTTGTCGACGACGCCGTTACCGGGATCACCGACGTACACGTCGCCTGTCAGGGGATCGACGGCGAGACCGCCCTGTGTGCCGCCAAAGGCGAATGTCACCCCGGTCACGTTGAAGCCGGATACGGGCGCGCCGGTAGAATCGAACTCATCGACGGTTTGATTGGATTCGTCGGCGACATACACGTCGCCGTTTGACGGGTCAACCGCCACAACCCGCGGGTACCCTTGCGCGTTGGTGGGTAGAAAGGTCGCCGATATATAGCTGCCGAAGGCACCGAACTTGTCGATGGAATTCGTGCTGCTTTCCCCGGTAGGATTATTCCCGATACCAGCGCCGTCGTTGCCATCCACGACGTAAAGATCGCCCGCTGACGTGTCCGCCGGATTGGCAGAGTCATCTACAGCAACGCCTCCGAGAAAGCTTCCGTTTTCGGAGATACTTGAGATCGTAAGTTCGTACTGGTGAACATTGACCGCCATCGCCGTAGCCGTGGAGAGCGCGAACCAGCAGCCCGTGATGCCAAGCGTCACCAGTGCGGTTGACGTCCATGTGCGGATACTCATGGCTACTTCCTCCCCTTGCCGTGGCTGGACTTCTTGGCTTTCTTAGGTTTGGTCTTTGGGCAGCCGGTGACGTTGATCTTCGTGGACTCCTTGATCTGCACACCGTTCTGGCCGGTGAAGGCTGTCGGCATCGCGAGGCTTTGGCCGCACATGCTTCCTTTTGCCTTCGCCGGAAGGTTCGCGCCGAGCGCCGAGTACCTGCCCTCGGGGAGATACAGCTCGAAGGAGCTGATCGGCACATCGGGGACACTCTTGAATGTCGAGCTCGTGATCCCCGCTTTGCTGATGAACGTCGCGCCGGTCAGGTCGACTCTGACGCCGTCGCCCTGGAGGATCGCTTCGAGGTCGGGGAACGCTTCGCCGCCGTGTGAGACGAAATACACGGGGCCTGTCAGCTGCACGGGCAGCACCGGTGTTGAGGCCCTGGCGATTCCGATCACGGAAGCGGACGGGCAGCTTGCCGGGTTGGCTTCGAACGTCGCGGCGGGACAGGCCTTCTGCAGCGTCGTCAGCCGCGAGGGAAGCTGCTTGGGGAGATCCACCTTGACGTACTTGATGTTCGCGTCGGGGGAGGCGATGCTCGCGGTCGAGCTCGTCGGATAGATGACCTTCGCGTCGAGGCTCGCACCATTCGCTCTTGAGGTGTGCGCCGAGGTCGAAACGAGGAACTTTGGCTTGAACGGCATGTTCTGACAGCCCGCGACCTCGAACGGGCTGGAGACCTGCACGCCCGTGCCGGCCCCCCCGCCGAGCGTGGAGCCGATGCTCTGCTGGGCGCAGGAGGTCGGGTTGAACATGAACCCCGGCCGATCCAGGGTGACGGTGACCGTCCGCAGGCGCGTGGGGACACCCGAGAGGATCTGCGGCAGCGGATCGGTGGTGACAATCACATGCGCGTCGTGCGGATCGACGCTGATCGCCGCGCGCACGACCACGTTGCCGAGGTTATAGGGCCCCGCGACGGCGGGCACCACGACCGAGACTCCGAACGGCGCGCCCTTGTAGGGGCCCGTCAGGTACACCTTCCCGCCCAGGAAGAACGGGTGCGAACCAGAGCCGGCGCCGACGGTCGTGGTGCCGATCTGGCTCGCGGCAGGGCATGTGCCCTGGGCGGCCTGCGGTTCCTGGCAGAGAGGGACAGAGGAGAGCATCGCGAGCAGCCCGGGTGGCAGCTGCATGCTGAAGCCCTGCAGCGGCTGATCGCCATCGGGTCGTGAGAATGTCACCGTGAACGGGCTGAAAGCGCCCGCCAGCGGCACTTCGGTGCCCGCGCTGAAAGACGGCGAGAACGGCTGGGGGCCAGGCGGGCAGGCGCCGCCGGCGCCGTTCGAGTCTACGTTGAACGTGCTCGACGGGTTGGCGTCCGGGGTGGAGCCGCCCGGGCCGCCCGACCACGGTGTCAGGTCGCTGGTCGTGGTCTGCGCGCCGCACGTCGCCGGGTTGACGAACGCCGCCCGCGAGCCACCCTTGACATCGATCCTGACGTCGCTGAACGGAAGCTGGGGCGTGTTATCGAACGTCGCCGTCAACTGGCCTGAGACCGGGTTCGCGGACACCGACCCCACGAGCTTGACCAGGACACCGGCAACCTGGGCCTGCAGGAACACCCTGAACACGCGGCCGCTGGCCGTATCGGCGCTGCTGCACGGCGAGCACAGAGGCGTCCCGAGGTAGAGCTGCCCGGGCAACGGCAACGCGAGCAACGGCGTCGTGATCTGGATCGTGGCGACCTGCGACGCTTTGGGGCATTCCGACGGGGAGTTGGTGTTGACCGCGAACTCGGCATCGGTGCAGCCCTGCAGACCATCGCCGGCCGCGGGCGAGATCACGAGCCCGGGCGGAAACGTCAGCGTCGTGTTGCGCAGCTCCGGGGTGGCGAGCTCACGCGGACTGCTCGTCTGCGGCACTTTGATGTCGATCGCCAACCCAGTCGGAGTATCGACCTGTGTCGTTTCTGGGGCCAGGGCGATCGTCGGTTCGAAGATCAGCTTGTCGCAACCGGACACCGCCGGCGACACCGCCGTATAGGACTTGGCTTCGCCGAGGTACTGCCATGCTTCCACGCTCAGCGTGGTCGTGAGTGGCCCCGCCGCGCAATCGACCGGATTCGTCAAGAACGGTATCCGTGGCTCGCCGCTGCCGTTGTGATCAGCGGGAACCCCCCAAAACGTCAAGCCGACATATTCCACCTGCCCACCGGGAAGCTGAGGCACTCCCGGGGTGGAGACGGTGATCCCGTAGTCACCCCCGGCCCTCACGCTTCCATACAGAATGACAGGGCGGGCCCCGAAGACATCAAAGCCAAACTCGGCGGCCACGCCAGGCTCGGGAACCAAATTATACAAGGGCTCTTCTCCGAGAACCGCCACCGTTCCCACCCGTGTTGCAGCCGGACACGGGTCAGCCGGATCGGTCAACTGTGACAACGGACACTGGGGCGTCGCCTGCGGATTCCCAAGAAACCCGGGCGGAACGCTAACTTCAACATCCTTGAGAGCTCCGCCCGCCAGGTCGAAGAACGTCGAGGCCTCAGAGGGATGCCCACCGGCCTGCGTATCGAGATCACTCGGGTTCGCAAACCCAAATTCAAGCGGCAATCCGTTTTGAGGTATGAGCTTGAGCACCTGGGAGTTGCTTGAAACAGCCTGAAAGTTCGACGCCTGAAATTCCGCGAAAGCCGGTGCGGGAGCAAGCGCGAGCAGCGAGAGAGCAAAGACTGCCGGCAGAAGGTTTCGGGTTCTCATCGGGACGGCCTCCGGCTGGCGGCTTTAGGTTTAGGTTTAGCGCCGTAGCGCTTACGCGCACTGGCTTGACACCGAGCTCGCTTCTTGCCCTTCGACTCCTTCTTGCAAGCCTTCAGCGCCTTAGCGAGCTGCTGTGCTCGTGTCAGCGGCTTGACCTTCACCGCGGGCTTGGATATGGGCGGCGCGAGATTGGCGCCCCCGGTGTATGTCGCTGTGGCGATCGACGGGGGAGTCGGCGTCGCAGAGAGCGGGCCTTGACACGCGTCCTCGCTGCAAGGCGGAGCGACAGGCGCAACCGGAAAGCCACCACCGATACGCGCGTCATAGATGTTGGAGATGCCCGTGCCGCCGCCCGGCACAAGCGCATTGGGCGTAGTGAAGAACACATCGCTGCCGTTCGCCGAGGAGCCGTCGAAGGTGTTGGCTCCTGTTTCAGTATTGGGGTTCTGCCCATCGGAGATCAGCGACACCTGCCCGTCGTGCCACTCGTACACGTCTGGGGCGTTGTTGACGTCATTGCGCTGCAAAGGCTCAGAGGTCGTGAAGAACACGAACGAGCCGTCGTTGCTGATCGGCCTGGGATTTGTCTCCTCACGGTCGGCTCCACCTTCAGTGTAACTGGGAGCTGGTATCGCGGCGTTGAAGGTGTCGGTGTTGCCGTTGTCGTTAAACCCGTTCTGGCCGATCGACACCCGCGCCAGAGCTCCTGTCTGGGTGTCGTACTCGAAGACCTGCCGCGCGGTGCTCGTGTCGCCGGGGGTGAGATCGGCGTAGCTCGTGAAGGCGAGGAAGCGACCGTCGGATGTCGTCGACCCGTACGGTGCGGCTACAGCTTCCCGGCCTCCGTCATTGCCCCACAGTCCCCGCCCCAGTCCCCCATCATTGGGGCCGAAGAAACTCAAGTTCGCACCACAGTACGCGTCGGTGAGCGAGCCGGACGCGTGCGCTCCCGAACAGAGGTCTCCGATGAACGACGTAACCCCGTTGTCGTACACATACAGGTTGTCCGCGCCAGGCTGAGCCACCGCGCCTGAAGCCACCGCTTCACCATGCGCGTTATACCCCTGCGCATCTGGACTGGGGTTCGTGGTCAAGACGCCCCGGGCGACGAAGTAGACATGCGAACCGTCATCGGAGATACGGACGACGCCCTGCACCTGCGCACCCGCACCGCTCGTGTCACCAGCGGAGACCTGGACCATGCCGGCGACACTCGTGACCCCACCCGAGCGCGCGAGCTGCGCCTCATATAGGTTGGTGCTCGAGTCCGTGACACCGGGCACCTCCGGCTGTGTGGTCGTGAAGAACACCTTCGAACCATCAGCCGACGCACCCTCGAACAGCGCATCAGCACACGCGGGATTAGGATTGGAAGCCGGACAGTAACTCGCCGACGGCTCAGAGATAGGCACCGTCTGCGAGCCTTTAACACGAGCAAGAAGCTCGTTCACAGACGGTGCACTACAGGATTGCCCTTCCGGAGCAGGAAGCGCGGTGAAGAACACCGTCGAGCCGTCCGAGGAGTTTGCGTTGAATGCCGTGTGGCTCGCACTACCGATGCCGCTGTTGCCGAGGACCGTGCCGCAGTCGCTGATCACGCTACCGCTCCCATCCGGATTGTTGGGGCCCGTAACGCCAACGAGACGGTAATGCCACGCTCCTTCCGTCTCATAATCTTCAACCAAGTTAGGCTGAATCACTCCATTAGACAATCCCGGTGAGCCGGGAACCAAGGCTTCGGGGAAGTAGCGACTAAGCTCATTATCAATGAATATATGTGCCAAGTCAGATGACGAGCCAACGACGGTGGTAAAGCCTTTCAAGCCACAATATGAGAGACCGCCTAGCGGCGTGGTGTCGATCTCACTGGTTGGCGTGGCGCCCCCCGCACTGCCATCGGATTCCTGGATAGAGCAGCTAGCAGAGGGAGAGACGCTACTGCCTTCGTAGAATGGTTCCTCCAGTGTAACGAGAGACCTGTTGAAATCCGGCGATACATAGCTGGGAGCGAATCCTACGCCCCTGTATTGACTGCTAGAAGGAAGCAGCTCGGACGTCTGCCAGCCAGTGGACGTTCTCCGTGCCTCATAGGGGGCAACTCCGGCAACACCAGCGGAAGGCCCGGTAAAGGCGTCCAGCGCGCTGTAAATGATGGCCTGCCCGTCTTCGCGCACGGCTCCTGGGAGAACCTCTGTCCCGTTCATGTGGACCGGCGTCACCTCCTCGTAGGCGCGGCCGTCGGGAAGAGTCACAGCGGAGGCGGGGACGGCGGCCGTGAACAAGCCACCCGCCAAGACAGAGCACAGGGCGAGCGCAAGCCCAAACGGGCGCCGGGACAGTGACATTTTCATCTGAGCGTCTCCTCCGGGAAAGAGGGGAGGGCCCCTCGTGTGTTGCTCAGCGGATCTGCCGCTGGGATGTACGTGGTCCTCATCAGTCCGCGTCTCCCTCGCGCGACAGGCGCCGCCCGGGGGGCCAAGCGCCTCGCGGTGCTGCCCAGCCGGCCCCTACCGGCCTTCGCGGAGCATCGAGCCTTCACGGATGCCGCAGCGAGGGTGCACTGCGACACCCGCGAAGACGCGACGCGACTTGGGATTCGCGACGGAGCCTCTGCGAGCACCACCGGAGAGGGAGTGGTGGGGCTCGGACAGGCTCCTNNGGGGGGGGGGGGGTGATGTCCAGCTTTACGCGCAGGCCGGGATGGTCTCCCGGCGCGTGTCGCTGAGCTTGCCCTGCGATCTGTGGTGCTCATCGTCTCCCCCGCTCCCCGTAGGTCTGGCACCGGCGCTTTGCGCCTGGGCCAGCGTCTTGAATGCGATCCCCGTCTTCGACTGCGCGGAGTATAAGCACAATCGCCTCTGCCCGTCAAGAGGGGTACGGTCACGGCCATGCTGCTCGCGTCAGGCGAGGTACCGCCACCCGGTGTGGTTGGCCGTGGAGTCTGCTCCCGGGAGCGGCGACCACGGCGTGCCCGACGCGGCTTTGCTGGCCCAACGGGTATCGTCACATGGGTGTCAACGTCCGTACCGTCCCGGAGCGGCAAGGCGCTCTACCGCGTGTTCCCCCCGGGGCGTCTGCCGATATCCCGCGAGCAGGTGGCCCTTCACCAGCGCTCAAGGCTGCAGGGAGCGATGGTCGCGGCAGTCGCCCAGAACGGGTACGCGCACACGACGATCAAGCAGCTCGTCTCCCTGGCCGGTGTCTCGCGCAGCACCTTCTACAAGCTGTTCGCCGACAAGGAGCAGTGCTTCCTGGCGACCTACGACGTGATCGCCACGATGGCAACCGAACGCATCTCGCGCGCCTATCGCGCACAGGGGGACTGGCGCGAGCAGCTGCACGCCGCGTTTGACTGCTTCGCCGAGATCGTCACCGAGGAGCGCGACGCCTCCCACCTGGTGCTCGTGGACGCCCTCGGCGCCGGGCACCGCATGCTCGAGCACCGCGAGCGCATGGTCGGCCAGTTCGAGCTCATGTTCCGCCAGAGCTTCGCGCGGGCACCCGAAGAGGCGATCGTCTCAGACACCACGATCTACGCGATCGTGGCGGGCATCCGCCGCGTCGCCTACCGGCGGCTGCTGGCGGGCGAACCCGAGCGGCTGGGCGAGGTCCTGGAGGACCTGCTGGCGTGGGCCATCGGCTACCACGCCCCGGGCGTGGAGGCGCCGCTGCGCCCCCCGGTCGTCACCCCCGAGGGCTCACCCCACCTGCACCAAGCCCTCAAGGACACGACGATCCCAGCGCTCGATCCCGTACAGGCGCGCGGCACGCTCACCCACCGGGAGCGAATCCTTTCCGCCGTCGTCAGCCTGGCAAGCGAAGGCGGCTATGGCGCGCTGTCCATGCCCGCGATCTCAGCCAGAGCCGGCATCTCAAACGAAGCGTTCTATGAGAACTTCACCGACAAGCAGCACGCGTTCCTGACCGCCTTCGACGAGGCGACCCAGCGCGCCCTGGGGCCCACCGCCCAGGCCTTCGCAGCCGCCCCCAGCTGGCCGGCCGCAGCCCACGCCGCGATCACGGCCCTACTCGAGCACGGCGTCACCGACCACGTGTTCGCGCGCCTGGCGTTCTTTGAGATCCTCACCGGGGGACCAGCCGCCATCGACCGTGCGGAGCGGAGCATGGACACCTTCGCCACGATGCTCACACCCGGCTTCCAGGAGCACCCACACGTCCCCGAGGTCGTCGGCGAGGCGATCATCGGCGCACTCTGGAACGTGATCCAACGCGAGGTCGGCTACGGGCGCTCGAGCCGGCTGCCCGAGCTCGCACCCGAGCTGACCTACATCACCCTCACGCCGTTCCTCGGTGCCGAAGAGGCCGCCCGGATCGCGATGAACCCAGCCGGCTGAAGCTGTAGGGGGTAGCGACCGTGCAGCGCGACGAGTTGACCCCACATCCGCTGGCTCATCGTGTTCGCTCCGGTGCTGGTGGTTGGACGATGCGGTTGATGGCGCGTGCGATCCCCGGTATCCGGCTGCGCCGGCTCGGCGCGATCGGGTGGCGGAAGCCCGGGCCATAGTCGAGGCCGGGCAGCTCGGGGTGCGCGAGCGATGGGGTCTGGGAGTGGCTGCGGCGCATCTTCGCCGCGAGTCGGGAGATGCGGTCGGTGTCGTGGCCTTCGACGCCAAGGTCCTCGCGCGAGACGAACCAGTCGGTGCCCTGGCGGGCGCGGGACGCCTCGACATAGGCGGGCTCCTTGCTCGTTTGCCAACTCCCGGTGACGGCCAGGGTGCGGGTGACGGTCGCGCCTTGGGCGCGATGGATGTGTTGCGCGTACCCCAACCGAACTCGGGCGAGCTCATCGCCCGCGAGTGTTCGCTTTTGTGCGGTCACGTCGAACTCGATGAGCACTTCTCCGGCTCCGGTGACGTCGAGCACTTCGCCGCGACTGCCATTCTCGATGCGCTCCGCTCCCGGCTCGCGGTGCTGGTCGATCATCGCCACCCGGTCGCCCTGACGGACGCCATAGGGGACACCGGGCACCTGGACCTCCAGCTCGCCGAGTTCCCCGCGCTGCGCGCGGAAGTGCTGCGCGCGGGCGTTGAGCCGAGCGATCTCCTTGTTGGAAGCGTCTGAGATCAGCGCAACCTCGCTGATCGGGTGCTTCTCTGTGAGCTTCGCCCAGCTCTCCACGGCGTGCTCGACTGCCTCATCGCGGGTGTCCGCCATGTGCAGTTGCCCGCGCGCGTGGTAGTGGGCCATCGCTCGATCCGAGCGCCCGGCGCGCAGGTCCGCCCAGGCGCGCTGTTCCTCGGGGTCCAAGGTCCGGCGGATGTTGCTGAGAGCGGCGCTGGGCGCGAGCAGGGCGAGCCGGTCGAACATGCCGCCGGCGCCGATCGAGGGCAGCTGCGCGCCGTCGCCGATCTCGACGAGCTTCGACCCCGTGTGCTCCACGACTTCGGTGAGCCGCTCAAGCCGTGAGGTGTCAGCCATTCCGGCCTCGTCGAAGTAGATCGTCGTGTGCTGACCGACGGCGAGCTGCCCGCGCTCCACGCGCGCCACGAGCGCGTCGAGCGTGAGCGTCTGACCGGTCAGCGCGGGGCTGTCCTGCCCGAGCCGCTGCGCGGTGGACCCCGACACGGCGATCCCCAAGGTCTGATGGCCGCTGTACTGCTCGGCACGCGCGGCGGCGTCGATCACCACACCCTTGCCTGTCCCGGCAGGCCCGACGAGGATCGCACCGCGCTCGGGGCCGGTGATGAGCACCAGGGCGTGGGCCTGCTCGTCGCTCAGGCGAGCGCCGATCCGTTCGGCCACCTGATCGCTTGCGAGCGCGCGGGCCCTCTCCCCCACGTCCCGGCCGGCCGTGCCGGCGAGCTGGGCGAACCGGCGCTCGATCGCCTGCTCGCGGGCGCGCACCGCAAGCGTCGTCATCAACCCACCCTCCAGGGGAAGCACACGGCGCTCGGCGATCATCGCCCGTGAGAAGGCGAGCGCCTCGTGCGGTGAGAGCTCACCGACGGACTGCTCGAGCAGCACCGCGCGGAACTCGCCCGGCTCGAATGTCGCGGCGCGCTCGGTCAGGCGCTCCTCGACGCGATCCTCAAGGGCAAGCTCCGGCCGCGGCCCGCGCGCCGCGCCGAGCAGCCGCGCGGGCTCATCCCCGGCGAAGTCAAAGCGCGCCGCCGTCTCGTTTCAGGCCTCGTGCAGGTCGGCGCGCGTGACTGGCACCTTCGCCTTGCGGTTCTCAAGCTTGAGCCGGCGCAGCTCCCCCCGCTCGGGCGCCCTACCCCATTGCGCGCGGAAGCGCTCCGCGGCCCTTGAGACCTCACGGCTGCGGGCAGAGAAGGCGTCCAGCAGCCGGCGCGGCACCCCGGCGATCTCGACGTAGCGCCCTTGCCTGCCGGTGCCCGCCTCGATCGCATAGCCGCGCCCGGCGAGCTGGTGCGCGAGCGCCGAGCGGTAGTAGGCGCCGACCTCTCTTGCTGAGCGAAAGACTGGCCGGGAGGCGACCGCGACGATCCGCCCGTCATCCCTGATCGCGCTGGTGATGACGACATGGCTGTGCAGCTGCGGGTCCGGCGCGTCGCCCTCCATTACGCCGCGTGCGGTGGTGTGCCGGTACTCGGCGGCCACGACCTCCCGCGCGGGCTCCTCCACGACCTGGCCGCTGTAGCGGCGGCGCACGGTCGGCACCGTCTCGGTGAGATGGGCCATCGCCTCGCTGACCGCCGCGGCGTGCGCCCCCTCCATGTCGCGGCGCTGGTCCTCGTCCCCCAGTGCCCACACGGTGCTGACCGACTTCGGCGCCGAGAAGGTGAGGTCGATGCCGCCGCCCCGCCCGCCACCGGCGCCTTCGGGGCGAAGCCACCCGCCTGTGCGAGGGTGGCGGCCCTCCATCAGCGCGATGAAGTCCCGGCCCTCGATCGTGGCGCCCTCGATCCCCAGCCGCGCGAGCGTGTCAGGGGTGGCAAGCCACCGGCCGGGGGCCTGGGTGGGCTCCCCCTCCGGGCTCAAGTAGTAATCCCCGCGCTCTGGCTCCACCGTCTTTGACTCCAGGTAGCGCGCGTACCCGCCGCCCTTGGCGGCGCCGATGCTGGCTGCGGTCATCACATCTGTTAATGACCGTGAGCGCGCGAAAACGGACAACGAGTTGCACAGCGCCCGCACAGCGCCCGGAGGGCCGTGCATCTAGTCTGTCCTGGGTTGGAGCGCAGCGACGGGCGCGGTGGCAGCCGTCGTCAGCGAGCGTCTTCCGGCGAGTCGCTGACGCGCTGAGGGGCGGCGTTCTGCGTGCGTGTGGTCGCTTGCGGCCTGGCGGGGATGAGTGCTGGTGGCGACGGCGGAGAAGCCGTCGGGAAAGTCGCTGGCCGGTTTCAGCAGGTGCCGGTCAACAACATGGACACCATCGGATCGACAGCAGAGCCGAGCGCGGCACAGCTCGACCGGCCGCTACTCCGCCCCGAGGAGGCCGTCCGCCTGCTTGCCGTGAAGCCGAACTGGATCTACGAAGCCGTGCGGGCAGGACGGCTGCCGTGTCTGCGCCTCGGACGCCACATCCGCTTCACGCGGTCGATGCTGGAACAATTGGCTGGGGGAGAAAGCGGACGGCTGAGGCGCTGGCGAGTTGCCCAAACGGACGCGATCAGCGTGACGGGGTGTAGTAGGCCATCGTCCGCCTGCGCGGGCGATATCTTTATGAGGATGCAGAGTCGGTCACCAGTGTCCGACCGAATGAAAGATCTCCAGGTGAGAACAAATGCAGGTCAAGATCAAACTACCCGCCTCGGTTCGGTACGCGGACGAGCAACGGGTTCCCATCGCGAGCCTTGTGCGTAGTGGGGGTCCATCGTGACGCCCACCGATCTGCCATTGGACCCCGAGTGCCCTGACAACCGGCCTGAGCATGTGGTAGGGCAGCAGCGCGCGAGTGCAGCCAGGCTCAATGTGAGTCGGCTCACCGAGGCGTACCGGTTGCATGATGTGGCGGATCTCTCGAAGATGACAGGGCTCGGGTCGCTCGCGGACTCGATGGCGGGGTTGGGCTCGCGTTCGGCCTTGGGCTCGCTGAGCGCGTTTGGGTCAGGGTCGTTGGCGGAGTCGGTGGCGGGCATCGGGAAGTTGCACGCGGCGGCTTCGGCGGATCTCTCGAAGATGACAGGGCTCGGGTCGCTCGCGGACTCGATGGCGGGCAGGGCGGCTTGGTTGCCAGCCGCACCGAGTGGCAGTTGGCATTCCAATTTCGACGACTTCATCGTTCTCGACAGCGATGCGTCGACGCCAGTTCTCGAGTGGTTACGGTCCCGCAAGCCAACCCTCGGTCAGGCAAAGAATGCATTTGAGTTGATTGCTGCTCTCCATTTGTCGTGGGCGTGGCTGGAGTCCCACACGATCGGTTACGCCGAGGCCGTAGTCATCGCTTGGATGATTGTGCTCTTGCACTTGCTCGAGCGTCGCCAGTAGAAGGGTCTGGGCGTCGTCGGGTTGGTCGATGGTCTTGGAGAGCAAGAGGCCGGGTTCGAAGTCAAGAGGCCGGGTTCGAAGTGGGATGTGGCTCCACGGCGCGGCAGCTCTTGGCACGGAATGCGCGACAATCCCGGATATGTCACCCAGGGGGATGGCCGTTTTGTCCATCAATGACCCAGTCCGACGCGCGTTGCTTGCCGCAGCAGGCGAGCTGCAGGCGACGATGACATCGGTGCCGACGTGGGTTTCCGCGGTCGGCGAGGTTGGGGTTCATGAGAGCGATCTGCAACGCGCTCTCTGCCGTGGTTTGCAAGCACAGCTCGGTCCGGTCGTCAGCGTCGAGGGGCCGCTGCCGGCAGCGGTCAAGGAGCATTGGTCGGGTCGGCTGGGTCGAGTCGACGTGCTGATGAGACCCGCCGGCTCGACCGAGGTCTACTTCGAGACGAAGCTGTGCGGCGTCGACAAGCTCTACGAGGTCATCTGGGACCTGCTGAAGCTGGCGCTGCTTACGGCTCTGCCAGAGGCCGCCGCCGGATACCTGGTCTATGCAGCGCCCGAGGCGGGCTGGACCCCGAAGGAGGATCGTCCGACCGAGATCTTCGAGGGCGACGTGTTCGACGTGGCGGAGCTGCTTCGCGATCATTACCCGAACCCTTGGAGATGGTGCCTCAGCGGGACCACAACCACTCGGCCGATCAGGCTACCTGCCCAGGTCCGGACTGAACGCATCGGGAGCGCGACCATAGGCGCCCCCGGCGACGACTGGGAGGTGCGCTGCGTCCGAGTCCAGGGCGACGCTACGAAGGGATGGATCAACTTTGGCAGCGACGGGTGGCCACAGGTCGGCGACCGGCCGTCGCCTGACCGTGCTTGAGCCCGGTCACGACGTACTGCTTGGCCGCACGGCGTCCGAGTCGATCGCGAAGATGTCGCCCATGCGCGTCCAGCCCCCCAGCTGCCTCCCAGCGATCCCTGACGAGCCGGCCTCATGACCGTACGCCTTGAGTGGGACGGGAAGCCAGAGCGCGTCGAGCGTCTGCATCTCCCGTTCCAGACCGTCGAGACGATCAACGAGTCTCGAGCGACTCGCGAGCGCAACACGGGCGCGCTGTTCGGTGGCGAGGGCCCGCAGGCAACCGAGCGGAATCTGCTCATCTGGGGCGACAACAAGCTAGTGATGAGCAGCTTGCTCCAGGAATATGCGGGCGAGGTTAAGCTCGTGTACATCGATCCTCCGTTCGCAACGGGCGACGACTTCTCGGTTCAAGTGGCCGTTGGCGGCGGAGGGATTATCGATAAGGAGCCCTCGATCCTCGAGGAGCACGCTTACCGCGATACCTGGGGTCGCGGATATGAGTCGTACCTCACCATGATGTATGAGCGGCTTGCACTGATCCATGAGCTGCTCTCAGCGGATGGCGCGGTCTACGTACACTCGGGAACCACCGTTAATCACCTCCTGAGGAGCCTCTGCGACGAGATCTTCGGTAGTGACAACTTTCGAAACGAGATCGTGTGGAAGCGCTTCAACTTCCACGCGGATGCGGGTCGTTTCGGACGTGTGACAGACAGGCTTCTGTTCTACAGCCGATCTCCTGAGTTTTCGTTTAACGAGTTGCGTGTGCCCTTCTCAGAGGAGTACGTAGCAGATAAGTTCACCCATGTGGATGAGAAGGGCCGCCGCTTTCGCCTCAGCGACCTCAACCCGCCAGCGGGCCGCGGACCTGTCTATGCGTTCAACGGCGTCACAAAGGCATGGCGTATCTCCGAGGAGCGCATGCTTGCCCTTGACAAAGAAGGGCGCATTTATACTCAAAGCAAAGTCGCTCAGCTCAAGCGCTATCTGGACGAGCTGGAGGGCCAAGCTGTGCACGAGCTTTGGGACGATGTATCGCCGATCAATCCGCGTGCAGCCGAGAGACTCGGATACCCGACCCAGAAGCCCGAGAGTCTGCTCGAGCGAATCATTACTGCGTCATCAAACGAGGGTGACCTTGTACTCGACTGTTTCGCTGGCTCCGGAACAACGCCAGCGGTTGCGGAGAAGCTAGGGCGCCGTTGGATCGCGTGCGACCTCGGCCGCTTCGCCATCCACACCACGAGAAAGCGACTCCTGAACATCCCCGACTGCCGCCCATTCGACATCCAGAACCTGGGCGCCTACGAGCGCCAACGCTGGCAGATCGAGTCGGGCAATGGCGCGCTACGCGCCTATCTGGACACGATATTGGCCTTCTACAACGCAGAGACGGTCGAGGGGTTCATCCACCTCCACGGCCGCAAGGCCGACCGCATGGTCCACGTCGGCGCTACCGATGCGCCGGTGACGATCGACGAGACGGAAAAGCTCATGGATGAGATGGCCGACAATGGCATCGAGGCGTGTGACCTGCTCGGCTGGGAGTGGGAGATGGGGCTCCATGACACGATCTCCGAGCGTGCGCGTCGCCGCGGCCTGGATGTGCGGCCACGACAGATCCCGCGGGAGGTCATGGAGCGTCAGGCGACCGAGGCTGATGCGGTGCGGTTCTTCGAGCTTGCCTTCGTCGATCTCGACGTCCGTCGCCAGGGCCGGGAGGCGTGCGTGGTGCTCAAGGACTTTGCCATCCCGAGCGAGGATCTCATCCCGCCGAAGGTCCGGGAGAGCATCGCGTCGTGGTCTGATCTCATCGACTACTGGTCAGTGGATTTCGACTTCAGCGACGAGGTCTTTCACAACCAGTGGCAGGCATACCGCACGCGGGAGGACCCGGCGCTCGCCACGCAAAGCGACTGGCACGAGTATCCGAAGGCGGGCCGCTACGCGATCGTCGTGAAGATCATCGACATCTTCGGTAACGACACCACCAAGCTCGCCGAGGTTCGTATCAAGTGAGCCCGGAGGAGCCCACAGCTCCGACCGGCGACCCCTACGCCGTTCCTGAGCGGCGTAAGCCCAGCGAGGGCACATATGCCGTCAACGGAGTCCGGGCACGTGTGGATGCCTGGCGTGCCCAAGGCTACCCGGGCGCGTCTGCGACCTCTCGGCGACTGCTCAGCTTCTGGTTCGCAGACGAGCACCGCTCCGAGAACGGCCAGCCCTTCCGCTTCTACTTCTGCCAGCGCGAGGCCGTTGAGACATTCATCTACCTGACCGAGATCGAGCCGGTCCACGAGCTGAAGGATCTCCTCGAGTTCGCCGAGCACGGCATGACAATCCAGCCCGGTGAAACCAAGCGTCAGCGGCTGGCGATGAAGATGGCCACCGGCTCGGGCAAGACGATGGCGATGAGCCTCTGCATCGTGTGGTCCTACTTTCATGCGCTATATGAGCCCGACTCGCCGATGACGACCTCGTTCCTCGTCATCGCACCCAACCTGATTGTGTTCGAGCGCTTGAAGGTCGACTTCGGCGACGGAGCGACCTTCCGGCGCGATCCGATGGTCCCGCCGGAGTGGTCGCACGACTTCGACCTCGCCGTGCTCTTGCAGGACGACCCCTCCCCGGTGACCGCTCGCGGAGTCCTGTACCTCACGAACATCCAGCGGCTGTACGAGCCATCGACGGCGCGCGGCAAGAACAAGACCGGACCAAACCCGGTCGAGGCGATGGTCGGGCCTCGCGTCAACCGTGACGTGGACGCCTCCTCCGCCGAGCGGCTCTTCGACGGCATCGCGGAGCGCCGGCGCGTCATGGTCGTAAACGACGAGGCCCATCACGTTCACGACGAGAAGCTCAAGTGGAACCAGACGATCGAGCGGCTCCACGACGAGCTGCGCAAGCGCACACCCGACGACTCCGGTGCCGGTGTCGTAGCGCAGCTGGACTTCTCTGCAACGCCAAAGTACGAGAAGGGCGGCGTCTTCCGTCACGTCGTGGTCGATTACCCGCTCGCCCAGGCGGTTGCCGACGGGATCGTCAAGACGCCGGTGATCGGAGAGGTTAAGGGTGCGCAGGTCGAGCTCGGCGACACCTCCTTCCAGAGCAACCGTCAGTGGCTCGATGTCGCGGTGGAACGTTGGAGGGTCTTCCAGGAGGACCTCTCGCCGTCCGGTAAGCGTCCGGTGCTCTTCGTGATGTGTGAGAACACAGAAGCCGCCGACTACGCTGGCGACTATCTGGGCCAGCTCCCGGACTTCGCAGGCGACCGGCTGCTCGTCATCCACACCAACCGCTCAGGTGAGATCACCAAGGCCGATCTCGACCTCGCGCGCCGCGCGGCGCGCGAGGTCGACGAACCCGACAGTCGTATCCGCTGCATCGTCAGCGTCCTGATGCTGCGTGAGGGTTGGGATGTCCGCAACGTGTGCGTGATCGTCACGCTGCGACCGCTGAGTGCCGCCAATCGGATCCTTCCCGAGCAGGCGTTGGGACGTGGCCTACGACGGATGACGCCACCGGGCTCGGGCTTCGATGAGCGCGTCGTCGTGATCGAGCACGAGGCCTTCCGCGACCTCTGGAAGACGGAGCTCGACGGCGGTCTCGTCATCGAGAGGAAGGAGGCGGACAAGATCGAGTCGAGAGCCGTGACGATCTTCGCCGATGAAGCCAAGCTGCGCTTCGACATCGCCATTCCGCGGCTCACGCGCGCCTTGGTGCGCTCGGAGAGTGCACTCAACCAGCTCCACCCCAGAGACATTCCCGACCCGAACAGCCGGCTTGCCGTGCCTGACATCCAGCCGGACGAGTACGTCCAATACCGCGGCATGCACCTGATCGACAAGGGCGTCATCGAGGAGTACGAATTCCGCGTCCCGTATGCAGAGGACCCTTCCGGCGTGATCACCTACTACACCCGCAGCGTCGCCAGAGCGGGAGGCGTCGAACGACTTTCCGGCGCGTTTGCCACGCTCGCGCCGATGGTCCGCGACTACCTCAAGGAGCGCGTGTTCGAGCGGCCGGTCGAGCTGGAGGACAAGGTGATCCTGCGCCGGCTGGCCGAGAACGACGCCCAGGCGCTCGTGGTGGGCGCATTCGGAGAGGCGATCCGCGCGCTTTCGATCACCGAGCGTGAGCCGACGATCACCGAGAACGCCTTTCGTGTCTCCGAAACCTCACCCTTCCCGTGGTCTCGCCAGACCGTCGAGGGCGAGCGCACCGTCTTCAACCTCACGCCGGTGGACAACGCCCTGGAGGCACGCTTCGCGCAGTTCCTCGACCGCGCGAGCGACGTCGCAGCGTGGGCGAAGCTCACGATGAACAGCCGCTTCGCGCTGGAGTACATCTCCAAGGCTGGTGCCCTGCGCTACTACTACCCTGACTTCATCGTGCGGCTGACCGACGATAGCTGCCTCATCGTCGAGACGAAGGGCCAGGAGGACCTCGACGTCGCCTTCAAGGACCGGCGTGCGCGTCGCTGGTGCAAGGACGCGACACGCCTCGCGGGTCGTGAGTGGGCTTACGAGAAGGTCAGACAGCAGGTCTTCGACGCCTACACTGGAGGGACCATCGATGGTCTGCGACGGTTCGTTGCCACCAGCGGCGCGGACGCTTCATAGCAGTGGCTGCGGCGTATCGTCCCAGGCCAGTGGCAAGATAGACGCTATGGAGCAGTCCGAGCCATGAGCCAAGTCGCCGACACCCAGATAGATCTCCTCACGTGGGCACGCGAGTTGGACGTTGAGCGCGAGCGCATAAAGGCGGCGAACGCCGTCCGTGCCGCCCGCCGGGGCTTCATCGTGATCGCGACCGACCCGTCGGTGGGTGTCGACTCGCCCGAGTACCGACGGGTATATGCCACCGAGGCGAGGACGCCCAACCAGGCGGCGGCAAAGATCCGGCCTCTCGTATCGGGACGACGCCTGCATACGTATCTGGCGACAGGCAAGTACAAGAACGAGCTGGCGGATGCTCGCTGGGTGGCGTAGGTAGCCCACCGGTCACAGCCCAGCCGGGGAGGCCTGTGGTGCCCCACAAGTTGGAGATTCAGGCGCGTGGGTTCGGTCGCCTCCAAGAAGCTCGGTGCGGTTCAGTCGCCGCGGCGAACGCCGTACTGATTCGTCAGACGCCCTGCCGGGTCAAACGGGGCCAGAACCCGCCGCTCCTCGTGAGACAATGCTCGGTCCTGCCATGCTCCTGCAAGCGCGCGTATTCGAGTGGTCCAAGACCCTGCCGTCGTGGCAGCGCGATCTACTGCGACGACTGACCGCAGGGCCACTGGACGACGCGGGGCAAATCGAAGTGGTAAAAATCTTGACAGACGCGTCGGACGCCCCGGCGTCGGTGCCCATAGAGCTGAAGGATCTCCCGGCGGATGAGGGCGAGCACGGCCGCGTGGAGCTACGTGCCATCCGCGACCTGCACAACATCAACTGCCTTGCGCCCGGGCAGACGCTCAGCTTCAAGCCGGGCCTGAACGCCATCTTCGGCGACAATGGCTCGGGGAAGAGCGGCTACGGCCGACTCACGCGCCGGGTGACGCGCTCGGGCGAACCCGAGGAGATCCTGCGCGATGTCTTCGATCCTGGCTCCGCGAGCGGGCCGCAGACCGCAGAGTTCGACATCGCGGTCGATGGCGTTGAGAAGCCCGTCACCGTCGACCTGTCCACCGACCCCGAGCGCATCCTGTCGGCGATGGCCGCGTTCGATGCGTCGCGCGCGCAGTTCTTCCTTGCCAAGCCCAACGTGATCGAGCACGTGCCGAGGCCACTGCGGCTCCTGCGACTGCTTTCCCACGCGCAGGACCGCCTCGCCGAGAACCTACGCGAGCGAGCGCAGCAGCGCCGGGCTGCGCTGCCAGTCTTGCCTACGATCAGCCCCGACACCGTGGCGGGCAGAGCGCTGGCCCAGATCAACGCCGACACGGACTCCGCCGCGTTGATCTCCCTTGCGGCCCTCAGCAACGCCGAGAAAACGACGCTGGAAGAGCTGGAGATCTCAGCGGCCGCGATCCGCGCCGACCAGAGTCAGCAACTTGAGGCCGCCGCCCGAACCCAGGCGGCAAGCACGCGATCCGCGGGACGGGCGCTGAGCGAGGCCGACACGCAGCTGTCCGTGGCGGCCGTCGCGGAACTTCACGACCTGCGTCGACGCCTCGACGACGTCAGCGCCGGCGAGCGCGCGCTGGCAGACCGCGCGTTCGCCGACCAGCGCTTCGAGGCTACTGGTCAGGGTCCGTGGCGGGAGATGTGGTTCGCCGCGGAGCGCTTCGCGCAGGCAAGCGGCACAGCCTTCCCCGACACCGATGACGCTGCCGTTTGCCCGCTATGCCAGCAGGACCTCGACGCTGCGGCCCGCCAACGCCTGCAGAGATTCCAGGAGTTCGTCAGCAGCACCCTGCGTCAACAAGCGGTCGACCTCGATGACCAGATCAAGGCCAAGTTCAAGACGGTGCCCGACATCAAAAGCGTGCGCACCACGGTGCACTCCGAGCTGCGCGGAACTCCTGCCGAGGTGACCACTGCGGCCGACGAGGCACTCGCGATCTTGGACTGCCGCGCCGCGGTCGCGCATAAGGCTGTCGCAGGCGAGTTTGTGGAGATCTGCGACCATGAGGTGAGGATCGACGCGCTGCGCGCCCATGCCGACGCTCAGGATGCGCTTGTTCAGCGCCATGCGAGCCTGCGCAACGAGGACGAGCAGCGGAAAATCATGACGCAGCTCGGCGAGCTTCGTGCCCGCGTCGTGCTCGTAGACGCCCAGGATACGATCAGCAAGCATGTGAACGGCCTCAAGGTGATCGCGCGCATCGACGCCGCCGTTACCAAGCTCAACACGCAGAAAATCAACAACAAGCTGCGCGAGTTGCAGGAGGCGACGATCACCGAGCGCCTGCGCAAGGCTGTCGAGGACGAGGTTCGCGAGCTCGATCCGGTCGCGAGTCGCATCGAGATCAAGGGGCATGCCAACAAGGGGGAGACGGTTATCCATCTCAAGCTCCAGGAGCCCTGCCGGGCGAAGGTCGGCAACGTGCTCAGCGATGGCGAGCAGCGCGCGCTCTCGCTCGCGTTCTTCCTTGCCGAAGTCGCCGTCAGCGACGGGCGCAGCGCGATCATCCTGGATGACCCAGTCTCGTCACTTGATCACCAGCGCCGCGCCTATCTCGCCGAGCGGCTCGCGCAGGAGTCCAAGCGCAGACAGGTGATTGTATTCACCCACGACATGGCCTTCATTCACCTGCTGCAGGAGGCGGCCGGTGAAGCGGGCGTCGAGCTGCACGGCCAGACGCTGCAGCGCGCCTTCCACCAGGTGGGCATGGTGGCAAGCGACCTGCCCATGAAGATGCTCGGCAGTGCCAAGCATTTGCGCGCCCTGCGACACCGGCTGCGCTCGGATCTTGTGCCCAAGCACAAGCGTCAGGATCCGCTCTACGAGCAGGAGGCCAATCGCTGGGTCACCGACCTGCGCAATGCCTACGACCAGGTGATCGAGGATACCGTGCTCAACGGGACCGTACGGCGCTTCAGCGCCCACGTCCAGGTCCGCCGGCTGCACGGCGTTAAGTGGACACCGGAGATCGCAAAGCGGATCGACAAAGCGATGCGCAAGGCCTCACCCAAGGCCCACTACGAGCCTCTGGCCCTGCATCCGGGTCCGCACACCCCGGCGCAGCTCACCGCAATGCTCGAGGAGCTCTCCTCGCTATACGAGGAGATGGCCAGCAAAATAGAGACCTCAATCGAGGCCGTTCCTGAGCCCGCCGACACGGAGTCCGTCGTGCGAGCCGCCCAGTCGCAGGTCTAGCAGCTACGGCTCGCCTGCAAGTCCACAGGGGCAGGGGTGCTCGTTCCACGGACTTCGCGAAACCCGGTCCGGCTCATTGGCGCGGCGCTGGTGCTAGCTCTTGAAGTCGTTGAATGCCTTGAGGAGCCTCATCGTGGCGTCATGGTCCAAGCCTTCACCCTCGAACCGAACCTCGTAGAGTCCCTGGAGGTTCGACGGCAAGGTGGTGCCCTTCTCAACCAGCAGAATAAACCGTCCCTCGTACAGCGCCATTGCTGCACCGATCTCGATGAGGACGTTCTGGTTGAGCATTTGGTGCTCGTTGCCGTCGTCGTCCTTGACCTTGCGCTCAGTGCCGACGTGGATAATGCCTGCGCCACAGGAGCGCATGTCGTCCATGACCTTGTCTGGCACCGGCTTAGACGCCGTCTCTCGCTCCACCGATACCACGGGCTCAAAATCGCCGTAGTTCAGGAGCTCCTTCAGCTGCGAGACGACTCTTTTGTTCTTGCCGTGACTGATGAACACACGGCGGTTCGCCTTGGTCGTCACCGCTGTGGGCCGTACCTCGACGTGGGCGATGCGCGCCGCCGCCGCCAAGTCCGCTGAGCTCAGGCCTTCGGGCGGCACCGCATCCTCCGCATCCTCCGCATCCTCGTCGTAGAGGAGGTCTGCGTCGGGATCCTTCGGCTTCGGAACCACCTTGAGGTTGACGTAACTCTCCCCCTTGATCTCGGTGAGCAACCCGAGCTCGTTGGCGCTCTCAATTATGAGATCAAGGGTGCGCTCGGTGGCGGTAGCCGTGACGCTCATCTGCTCCAAGACGTTTCTGCCGATGTTCGGGCGAGGCAGCTTGGACCCATCGTACTTCTCGAGGAACTCGCGCACCACACGCGGTCGCAGCAGCGCCTCGCGCTTCGCCGCCTCGTCGTCCCCCTCCTCCATAGGCGCCACCACACGCATTCCGAGATCGGTGAGAGAGATCTCGTCCGCCTGCGCGCCGCCCTCGGTGAAGCCATAGGCTATGGATGCGCCTGTGAGCATCTTGAAGCTTCCCGATGTGGGCGCGATGCCCATGGCGACCGCGACGTCCAGAGGCCGCGTGGGCTGCTTGCCGTAATCGCCTGCAATGGCCCGTGCCACGCGCAGCGCCTCGCTGATCGGGTGGCGAGGCACGTCGGCCTGGCTGACGTACGTCTTGCGCCTCTTGTTTGCCGGGGTGGCCTGGGCGGCAGGCTCCGCCTTCACCGCGAGCTTCCGGGTCGTAGGCTTCTTGCGGGTAGATCTACTCGTGGCCACGGGACAGACATCTCTATCAACGGGCACGGACAGCTCCCCGTCGTGCTGGCGAGAAGCGTGACCACACACGAAAGTGCAGACGGGTTCTGGCGGCGCTGGGCAGCGGACGGCCGCCGCAATCCGCTCATCCCGACGACCGCCCCTCGGTACGCCCCGGGCACGCAACCGACGGCTTGCATTCCACCGCAACCGCCCGTACGGCACCGTGACACGGCCAAGAATCGCCTCACTGCGGCCGACTGGGACGCCACGCTCGCCGCAAAGGGTGAAGTCGTCGCTTCCACTTTCGCGTGATAGGGGGCGCATAGGCCACCGGCGGCGAGATGCCTCGGACAAGTTGCGAGCGCACCCGGGCGCTGCAGCCCGGCACCATCCCACAGCGAACGGCGTCCGCCTCGTGGCAACACCGTGGCAACATCCACCCCTCCAGACCCGTCCGATGCGTCCGCAAAACCCCACAATCTGGACGATCTGAACGCCCCCGAACCCATATTCCACCGGTGAAAGAGGTTGAGGGCCTTGTGGACCGCTTGGTCCGTAGCGGCTCGAGTTCGCCCCGCCACATCGAGGATCCCGCCAAATTGCGCGGCTCACCAGCGATCGAGGACGGCGCGGCTCACCGGGACCACCACCAGTAGCATCGCGCCTGTGACGATCCGGCTGCTTGCGAGCTACCAGTTCATCGACAAGGAGGGCCGCCCCGGCGGCATCGTGCGCCTCCCCGTCGTCGGCTACGCCCCGCCCGGCGAGGACGGGCGAGAGCGCCCGCGCGTCCTGCTGGTCAGCGGCGACGACCCCTACCTGGTCGACTTTCACCCCGACAGCACCATCGAAACTCAGTACGGCAACCTCGAGGCGCTGCTGATCGACGCCGTCGCCGACCCGATCCCCGCACAGCCCGGCTGGGTCGCCGAACTCTGGATCGAACCCACCGCCAAGCAGCCCGAGCTGCTCGGCGCCTATCCCGTGCTCGCCTGGGAACCCGAGCCGCAGACAAGCATCGACGACTACCCGCAGGGCCACGCCGTGCTGCTCATCCCCGACCGCGACGATCACATCGGAAGCCACCCCGGACCCGTCAGCACCCGCGACCTGCCCGGCCAGGCCCGCTACCGCCGCGAGGACGCGCCGCCCGACGAGTGCTGAGACGCTCCGCCGAGCGGAGCGACGCGTCGCGCGGATGGCCGGTGCCCGTCGGCACATCAAGCACTCCGACCACTCATTCAGACTCGGTGCGCTAAAACTCGCCACACGTGCGAACCGAACGACAGCATTCTGCGGCAGTCGAGCGTCAGAAGGTATGGGACCGCGAGGTCACCAGCGAGCTGCCCGGCCTGCTGGGACAGCTCCTTGACTCACCGGTCTACGGGCTTACCAGGGACCGCCCGTTGCCCCCGGAACAGCATGGCATCTACCTCCTCATCGACGATGCCGGCGCGCCGCAATACGTTGGCAGGGTCGGGCTCACTGACCGCTCCCGACGCGCGGGGAAGCGGTTCTCGAGCTTCCGCACCCGCGTCCGCGGCCATGCCGTCGCCAGGCACAACAGCGGGACGTATGCCTACGCCAGGACGTGTGAGCACTTCCGCTCGCAAGGTCGGCCGCTCGCCACCACACGGAAAGAGAACTGTGACGACCCCGAGTTCATGGAGGAGTTCCGCCGTCAATGCGGCCTCATCCGCGATATGGGCGTGCACGTCGTCGCCATCGACGACAACAAGGTGGCGGCCGTATTCGAGATCTACGCCGCGACGGTGCTGGGGCTCCCTCAGAGCTTCGCTGTCAGTTAACGCTCGCGCGCCAACGCCAGGCACCCGAGTAGCGAGCGCGTCCGCCGGGCACCGTACCCAACGGGGCTATCTCACAGTGTCCGTCCCGTGGCAACACCGTGGCAA
>PLYX01000157.1 GCA_003151895.1 Solirubrobacterales bacterium | reverse complement strand
CGCTGACCGACTACTGCTGCACGTCCGCCAACGCGGTGGATGTGGTGCGCCACATCCACGACACGCACGGCGAGGACACGGAGATCCTGTTCGGACCCGACATGTGGCTCGGCGCGTACGTCGAGAAGGAGATCGGCCGTCCGATGCACGTGTGGGACGGCGAGTGCCACGTCCACGCCTCCATCCGTCCGTCGGACATCGACGCCACGCGCGCCGCCCACCCCGGGGCGGACTTCCTGATCCATCCGGAGTGCGGCTGCACGACCAGCATCATGGAGTACGTCGCCGCCGGCGACATCTCCGCCGAGGGCGTCCACATGCTCTCGACGGGCGGGATGCTCCGCTACGCCGGGGAGGCCGAGCAAGACGCGGCCAGCCACCCCGAGCGCCCGCACGAGGCGGTCGTCGCCACCGAGGTCGGGATGCTCTACCCGCTGCGGATGGCCGCCCCCGACGTCGACTTCATCGCCGCCAACCCCGAGGCCAGCTGCGTCTACATGAAGATGATCACGCTTGAGAAGCTTCGCGACGCGCTGCGCGACATGAAGTTCGAGGTGCGCGTGCCCCCCGACGTCGCCGAGCGGGCGCGCATCCCGATCGACCGCATGGTCGCGATCGGCTGAGCCTCAGGCTTGGCCTGTCTCTAGCCCTCGCCGTCTGAGGAGCCGACCGCGTTCATCGCATCTCCCAATCCGACGCGGGCATCGGCGCGAGACACGGTCGCGCTCACGATCCCCGCCGGCCGCCGCGGCTGACAGCCCCGATCTCGTGGAAAACCCCGCAACGGCGGGGGACGCTCTGATACGGGCGCATAAGGAGCGTTCCCTTGGCTCACGTCTACATTTGCCATTGACAACTGGACTCATCTTCGGATAAGCTTCTCTGCAGCAGCCGGCGGGAGAGGAATGCCGGCGCGGGTCCATAGTCGCAGCCCAAGGGAGGGGAACGGCCTGATGAGAAGCGTGCTTTCGAGAGGACGGGGCGTTGCCACGGCGGCCTGTGGCGTGCAGGCCGAAACCCCGAGAGGGCCAGCCGAGTCGAGGAGGAGATGGTTGATGAGTATTCGTAGGCTGACCTTGACGACGCTGGCTTCGCTGTGCGCGCTGGCGGGCGGATTCGCGTTCTCCGCCGTCCCGGCTCTGGCCGCTGCCCCGGAAGCCCCGGTGACGATCAGCCCGGCGAAAGCGATCACGGCCACCTCCGCGATTCTGGAAGGCACGCTGAACCCGGGCGCCGTCGCCAAGGCCGGCTGGTACTTCGCCTACAGCACCGAATTTACGTGTCTCATCGGCGCCGCCACGACTCCGGTGGAAGCGGAAGTCGAAGGCAAAGCGCTGCCGGAGCATGTGGAAGTGACGGGCCTGCAACCGAGCAGGACCTACACGTTCTGCATGGTCGCGACCAATGGAGCGGGCGAACAGACGCCGAGCTCCAACGAAGTGTCCTTTACGACGCTTGCCGCCAAGCCCACGGTCGAGGTCGGCGGCGAGAGCACCTCTGCGGTGGGCTCGACAGCGGCGACGCTGGAAGCGCAGGTCAACCCGAACAACCAGGCCACGACCGCGTACTTCCAGTATTCGACGAGCGCCACGGTGAACGGCAGCGGCTCGCTTACCGGCTCCACCCAGATACCGACGCCGCCGGGGACCGCTCTCGGCTCGGCCTATGGGGATCAGCCGGCCGGCCCCGTCGCTCTCGCTTCCCTCCAACCGGGCACGACCTACTACTACCAGGCGGTCGCGACCAACGCGACGGGCACGAGCTATGGGACGGTGCAGTCCTTCACGACCGTTCCCACGCCGAGCACCGACGCTCCCACCCCGATCGCTGCTACCACCGCGACGCTTAACGGACACCTGACGCTGAACTCGGTCGATGCGAAGTACTCCTTCAGCTACAACGCCGGTGGCGAATGCACCGGCGGGAGCAGCACTCCCACGGGAGACGCGGGCACTGGAGCCGGTAGCGCGCCGCAGGCCACGGCAGTGACCGGGCTTCTGCCGAACACGCAGTACACGGTGTGTTTCCTCACGTCGAATGCTTTCGGCTCTGAACAGGGGCCGGCCGTGTCGTTCACGACGCTCGTCGCGCAACCTGTGATCGCAAGCGAGTTCGTTACGAACGTGGAATCCACTAGCGCGACGCTACGGGCCGAAGTCGACCCCGGCGGCGCGGAAACGACCTACCACTTCCAGTACGGCACGAGCACCGCGTACGGCCAGAGCACCCCCGAGTCGGCCTCGATCGGCGCCGATAACACCGACCATCCGGCCGCGGCTCCCATCCAGGGCCTGGAACCCGGCACCACCTACCACTACCGTCTGGTGGCGACCAACTCGCAGAGCCCCGTCGGCGGAACGCTCGGCCTCGACAAACTCCTCGCCACGCCCACCGCCGCCGGCCAGCTCGCGGGCTCCGCGCCGTCAGAAGGGTGCGCCAACGAAAGGCGCCGCTCCGAACAGCCCTTTGGGCTCAAGCTTCCCGACTGTCGTGCGTATGAGATGGTCTCGCCAATCAACAAGGACGACAACGACGCCGTCACCAACACCTGTTTCGGTGGGGAGTATGAAAATCTGGCCTCGTTGTCGGGCGAAGCGATCGCCTACATCTCCGCCGGCTCCTTCGCCGAACCGTCCGGTTCGCGTATCTGCGACACGTATGTCTCCAGGCGTGGACCTGAAGGGTGGTCGACGCGGTCGATCACACCGCCGCACACGTCTCTGGAGGGAGTGTGGGGCGGAGGCCGAAACCCGTTCGAAGGCATGACGTTCACGCCCGAACTCTCAAAGGGGGTCGTGGACAATCAGAGCACCCCTTTGACAAGCGAAGTGCCCAAAGGATACAGTGAGGTATACCTGGCCGATTTCGCCAGCGGCTCCTACCAGTGGCTGTCCCGCAACGGGCTCCAAGCCGAAGCGTACTCAGGACAAGCTTATGAATACGGGCCCGAATATAGCGGCTCCACCGCCGATCTCAGCCACGTCTTCTACGACTATGGAGGGACATATGAGTCGATAGACGGCGGCGAACCGATCCTTGTTAGCGCCAACAACAAAGGCGAAAACACGGGGGGCAACCTCGGAGCCGGCGGCTTCAACGGGCAAACAGCTGAGGATGCGGATGTCTGGCACGCCGTGTCCCCCGACGGCAAGCGAATTTACTTCTCCACCTACGGAGAATATGGTGCTGAATCGAGGAATCGGCAAATATATCTGCGCGAGAACCCCGAACAACCTCAGAGCCCGGTCGATGGGCTGGGCAATTGCACGGTGCCGGCAGACGCGTGCACCGTGCCGGTCTCGGCCTCGCAGCGCACAGTGCCCGACCCCAATGGTCCCTGGACAAAGTGGTATTGGGGCGCGAATGTGGATGGGTCGAAGGTCTTCTTCACGAGCAGGGAGGAGTTGACCGACAACGCTTATACGGGTACGAAAGACAATGCTTGGAACCTGTACGAATACGATCTGGAAACCGAAAAGCTGACCGACCTGTCTGTCGACACCACCGGCGCCGACACCGAAGGCGCCGCCGTACTCGGCGTGATGCGGATCAGCGAAGACGGCTCGTACGTGTACTTCGTCGCCGAAGGCAAGCTGGCCGAAGGCGCGACGGCGGGCGCGACTGCCGGACAGGGCCGGCAGGCGAACCTCTACGTCTCCCATGACGGCGGCGCGCCGAAGTTCATCGCCACGCTCGGCATAAACAAGACGTATGACACTCCCCTAAAAGAGCGACGATATGAAGAAGAAGGTGAAAGTCTTGGGGACGATGCCGGCCAGGACTGGAGCCGCGAACCGGTGCACCATCAGACCGCGGTCAAGTCGGATGGGACGCTGGCGTTCGTCTCGGAAGAAAGCGTGACCGGCTATGACAACGAACGGGCGGAAAACAGTGTACATGAATGTGGTGAAAACAATAGGTGCGACGAGGTCTACCTGTATGACCCGTCCACGGGCAGCCTGACGTGTGTGTCGTGCAACCCGAGCGGGGCGCGGCCGATCGGCCCCTCCCACCTCACCAGCGTACAGTTGGCCCCAAAGAGGGGTCTACTGCATGAACCGTGGG
>PLYX01000145.1 GCA_003151895.1 Solirubrobacterales bacterium | reverse complement strand
CGGCGGATCGTAGTGGGCCATGCCCGCGTCGAAGCGGATGCGCATGCTCCCCTCGACCGCCTCCGACGGGATCCATGACAGCGAGGTGATTGAACTCTGGTGACGCATGGCCGCTACTTCGGGTCGTGCGGGAGCTTACCATCGGGGGCGATCGTCCACACGGGCGCCTTCGCGACCCGCCCACGGATCTCGAACTCACCCACCAGCAGATCCCGTTCGGGACAGTCATCGAAGCGACGAACGGCACCGTCAATGTGACGACCGCCAACCCCAACGGCACCACCGAGACGCGATGGAACCGACCTTCCGCGCACCAGCGGTTTGACCGTCAAGGGCAATGGAGCTAGTCGGGCTCGAACCNNCTCTTCCAGCTGAGCTATAGCCCCAAGTCGGCTTATATTATCGCCTTCAGCCTGGGTGATCCGACTGATCCGACGAAGATGAGACCGCCTCTTGCGACGTCTCAGTTTCGGCGCAACGATGTCTCGAACTCGTGGTCTCGTGCCCAGCGGAACCTGGCAGCCGCCCCAGCACTCGTCACCCGCAGCTCGCTCTCGTCTCACCCCCGAGGCATGAACTCGGGAACGTCCAGATCACCGTCGGGCTCGTCGTGCGCGGCGCGGCGCGAGTGGGGGAGACCGCTGGCTCGGCGGGTCTCGCCGGAGGAGGCGGCTNNGGGAGAGCGCTTCCGCGGGTCTCGCCGGAGGAGGCGGCTCCCGGCGCCGCCTGGTCCAGGCGGGCGGTCATGCTGCCGTGGGCGAGGCGCACGTCGCGCAGCAGACGCTCGGCGTTGGCGCGCATCGAGGCTGACAGGTCGCGCAGGTTGCGCGACACCTCGGTGCCGTCGCGCACCACTTCGCGGGCGATCTCGTGTGCTTCGCTGACGATCTCGCGAGCGTCCGCTCGTGCCCTGGCGCGCATCTCGTTCGCCTTCTCCTGACCCTCGGCGCGCTGCACGGCCAGCTGCCGCTCGCCCGCGACGAGTGTCTGCGCGACCTGCTCCTGTGCGCTTGCGAGCATCCGTGCCGACTCCCCGCGTGCGGCTGCCAGGATCTCCTCGGCCTCCTCCTCGGCGGCCTGCACGCGGTTGGCGGTGGCGCGGTCGGCCTCTGCGATCCGCTCGGCCGCACGCTCCTCGGCCTGCTCGCGCAACTGCCTTGCGGCACGCTCTGCCGCGTCGACGATGGTCTTCACGCGTGCGGATGCCTCGCCCAGCTCCATGTGCGCATGGTAGGGGCTCGCGCTTGCGCCCAGCGTTCCTCGCGAGCGTATCCTCTCCCGCTTGCCACTCCCTGCCAGAGCCGTCCGGGCGACCGTTGCCGCCGTTCTCCTCGCCTCGGTCGCGCTCGGCGCCGCCGCATCCCCGAGTATCGCCGCCACTGTGGCGCCGGCGTGCGCGCCCTCGACGCTCAACCCCTCCGCGGCGCTCGCCGGTGGCGCGGTCACCGTCTCGCCGGCGCCCGACACGCTGGACGCCTCCTTCCTCACCCAGATCAGCTTCCTCGGCGTCCCCGCCGCCGACGTCGCCGACGTCGCCGTGGTCGGCTCGCGCAGTGGACCCCATCCCGGCCGCCTACTCGCCTACTCCCAGGGAGACGGGGCGAGCTTCCTGCCGAGCAAGCCTTTCACGCAAGGAGAGGTGGTCACCGTGCACGCCGTCCTGCGCCAGGGCGCGGGCACGACCCCCTTCGCCTGGCGCTTCACAGTCGCGGAGCTCGATGCCGCGAGCCGTTCGCTCGAGACGCCGCCGCCACCACCGCCACCACCGAGTCCGAGCGAATTCCAGCACTTCGTCTCGCGTCCAGACCTCCGCCCGCCCGCCGTCGCGGTCACCACGAACACGGGCTCGCAGGCGCCCGGCGACATGTTCCTCGCGCCGTATGCCGGACCGGGCCAGTACGGGCCGATGATCCTCGACGGCGCCGGCAAGCTCCTCTGGTTCAAGGCCATCCCGTCCGGCGCCAGGGCAGCCGACCTGCGCGTCCAGGAATACGAAGGCCGGCCGGTCCTCACCTGGTGGCAGGATCCGCTGGTCGCCGCCGGCCGGCGCAACGCCGGCATCGTGATCGCCGACAGCTCCTACAAAGACATCTCCATCGTCCGCGCCGGCAACGGCTACCAGCCCGACCTGCATGCGTTCGAAATCACCCCGCGAGGCACGGCGCTGTTCACGCTCTATGCCGCGATCCGCTGCAACCTGAGCGCCCACGGCGGCCCGGTCAACGGCGCCGTCGCCGACACGCTCGTGCAGGAGCTTGACCTGAAAACGGGCCTCGTCCGCTTCGAGTGGCACAGCCTGGACCATGTCGCGCTCGCCGACTCCTACATGCCCGTAGGGCACGGTGGCACCCCACCCTCGCCGTGGGACTACTTCCACATCAACGCCGTCTCCGAACCGGGCGGCAACCTGCTCGTCGACTCGCGCAACACGTGGGCCGCCTACGACGTCGACCCTCGCGGCGGCCAGGTCGCCTGGACGCTCGGCGGCAAGCATTCGAGCTTCGCGATGGGCCCGGGCGCAAGCCCCGCCTGGCAGCACGACGCCCGCGAGCAACCGGACGGTACGATCTCGTTCTTCGACAACGGCGGCACCCCGAAGGTGCACTCGCAGTCGCGCGTCATCGTCCTTGCGCTCGACCTCTCTCACATGACCGCCACGCTCGTCTCGAGCTTCGACCATTCCACCCCGCTGCTTGCGCCCAGCCAAGGCGACTTCCAGTCGCTTCCCGGCGGCAACTGGTTCGTCGGCTGGGGTCAGGAGCCGTACTTCTCGGAGTTCGCCCCCGAAGGCCGACTCCTGTTCGACGCCCACCTCCCCGCCGCCTACCAGTCCTACACCGTGCTCGAGTTCCCCTGGTCCGGCAATCCCACGCAGCCGCCGCAACTGGCGGTTCGCGCTCGCTCCCATGGGGGTCTCGTCGCCTACGCCAGCTGGAACGGCGCCACCTCCGTGGCGCAGTGGCGACTGCTCGGCGGCGCGAGCCCGCATGCGCTTGCGCCGCTCGCCGCCGTGCCGCGGAGCGGCTTCGAGACGGCGATCGCGGTCCCCACCACGTCGCGCTACCTCGCCGTGCAGGCGCTCGACGCCCAGGGACAGGTGCTCAGCACCTCGGCTACCATCCGATTTTGAATCTTCGCCAAACGTAGACCACGAGAAAGCCCACCAATCCCAAACCCAACCACGAGAGGCGGGTGGGCTTCTGCTTCAAAGAACCGTTCGGGGCCTACCGCTAACCTGCGCTGTCTCATGAGCGAGCGCCGCTATGACCCGCAGGAGATAGAGCCACGCTGGCAGAAGGTGTGGGCTGACGAGCGCACCTGGGAGGTCTCAAACGACTCGGTCCCGGGGGAGGCGCAGGACGCCACCTCCTATGTGCTCGAGATGCTCCCCTACCCGAGCGGNNCGCGTTCGGCCTGCCCGCCGAGAATCACGCCATCAAGACGGGCGTACACCCGCGCGACTCCACCGCCTCCTCGATCGCCTCCTTCCAGCGTCAGTTCCGCTCGTGGGGGATCTCGATCGACTGGTCCCGCGAGCTCGGCACGCACGAGCCCAGCTACTACCGCTGGACGCAGTGGATCTTCCTCGAGCTGTTCAAGGCGGGACTCGCCTACCGTCGCGACGCGGCCGTCAAGTGGTGCCCCAACGACCAGACCGTGCTCGCCAACGAGCAGGTCCTCGACGGCTGCTGCGAGCGCTGCGGAGCGGTCGTCGAAGTCAAGCAGCTGGAGCAATGGTTCTTTCGCACCACCGACTACGCCGAGCGCCTGCTCGGCGACCTCGACTCGATCGACTGGCCCGAGCACGTCAAGACGATGCAACGCAACTGGATCGGGCGCTCCGAGGGCGCGGAGGTGACCTTCCGCTGCGAGGAGCTCGGGATCGACTACCCGGT
>PLYX01000086.1 GCA_003151895.1 Solirubrobacterales bacterium | reverse complement strand
GTCAGATACCGCGTGTACTGGGTGATCCGCGCCTGGCCCACTTCGCCTTCCTTGGAGAGCTTCTCAAGCGACGGCACCACGACCTGCAGCAGTTGCAGGATGATCGATGAGGTGATGTAGGGCATGATCCCGAGCGCGAACAGCGCGATCCGGGAGAGGCTGCCGCCGGAGAACAGGTTCAGGAAGCCCAGGATGTTCGAGCCGCCGAACTGCTTCTGGATGTTGTTGACGGCGGCCAGGTTGACGCCCGGGACCGGGATGTGCGAGCCGAGCCTGTAGATCAGCAGCATGCCCGCCGTGAACAGGAGCTTCTTGCGGATGTCCGCAACCTGGAAGGCGCTGAGGATTGTCGAGAGCATTGGCTTGTGGTCCGGTCGCGCTGGGGAGCCTCAGGCCCCCCTCGCCGGCTCGGGCGGGTGGGGTCCGATTCTAGCTCTCGGTGATCTTGCGGGCGCCGCCGGGCGCCTCGGTAGGTCCAGGCGCTAGCCCTCGAGCGTGTTGCAGGCGCCGCCGGCGGCCTCGATGCGCTCGCGCGCTGCTGCGCTGAACGCGTGCGCATGGACCGTGAGCGCCTTGCTCAGATCGCCCTTGGCGAGCACCTTGACCGGCACGCCCTTGCGCGTGGCCAAGCCCTTGGACTGCATCAGCTCGACCGTGACCTCCGTGCCCGCGTCGAAGCGGCTCTCGAGGTCGGAGACATTCACGGGCTGAGTGTGGGTGCGGAACATCTCGAACGGCATCGACTTCTTCATGTTCGGTCCACGAAGCTTGCGCATGCGCATGTGGATCGGCATCTGACCACCCTCGAAACGTGCGCGGCTCTTCGCGCCCGAGCGCGAGCCGGCGCCCTTCTGGCCCCTGCCGGAAGTCTTACCTGTGCCCGACCCTTCCCCGCGGCCGACGCGCTTGCGCGGACGGCGGCTGCCGGGAGCCGGTTTCAGCGAGTGCAAGCCGACGCGCTGCTCGGGCTCCTGCTCGGCGCTCGCTGCGCGCTTGGCGGTGCTGCGAGTGCTCCTCGACGCGGGGCTCATGAGCCCGCCTCCTGCCTGCCAGTTGCCGTATCGGTACGCCCTTCGGGGTTCACCTCGACGAGGTGCCGCACAGCGTGCACCATGCCGCGTGCCTGCTCGCAGTCCTTGATCTCGATGGTATGGCCGATGCGTCGCAGGCCTAGCGAGCGGAGTGTGTCGAGCTGGCGCTTGTTCGAACCGTTGCTCGAACGTCGTTGGGTGACCTGCAGGGTTGCCATCAGGCCGGCGCCTCCGTTACCGGTGCAGGCGCCTCGGTTACCGGTGCAGGCGCCTCGGTTACCGGTGCAGGCGCCTCCGTTGCGGGTGCGGGCGCCTCGGTTGCCGTGCTGTCGACGTCGGTTGCCGGCGTGGCGTCGGAGCCGCTCTCGCCGCCGGCGTCGACCACATCGCTGCCGGTCGCCGCGGCCGGCGCATCCTCGGCGCCCGGAGCCCCTTCGACCGTCTCGGCGGCGCCGTTTGTCGGCTTCTCGGTCAACCCGAGCACCTTCGCGATCGACAGTCCTCGCAGCTCAGCGACCTCCGCGGGGGTGCGTAGACCGCGCAAACCGGCGACCGTGGCCTTCACGAGGTTGATCGGGTTCTGCGTGCCGAGGCTCTTGGAGAGAATGTCGTGGATCCCGGCGAGCTCGAGCACCGCGCGCACGCCTCCGCCGGCGATCACGCCGGTACCGGGGGACGCCGGCTTCAAGAGGACCCGTCCCGCGCCGAAGATGCCGGTCGTCTGATGGGTGATCGTGCTGCCGTGCTTGGGCACCCGGAAGAGATCCTTCTTGGCCCGCTCGACGCCCTTCTGGATCGCGAGCGGAACCTCATTGGCCTTGCCGTAGCCGACCCCCACCACTTCGCGTTCGTCGCCTACGACGACGAGCGCGGTGAAGGAGAACCGCCTACCGCCCTTGACCACCTTGGCGACGCGGTTGATCTCCACCACGCGCTCCTGGAGGTCGAGGCTGCCTGCGTTGACTGATCTGTCTGTTTGCATATAAGAGTGAGAGAGGGTAGCGGGCGGACCTAGACGGTGATGCCGGCCTCGCGGATCGCCTCGGCGAACGCCCGCACGTGGCCGTGGTAGCGGTAGCCGCCGCGATCGAACACGACCTCTGACACACCGGCCGCTTTCGCGCGCTCGGCGAGCAGCTCCCCGGAGCGCTTGGTGCGATCGACGCTCGCCAGCTTGCGCAACTCCGGCTCATACCAGTGGACGGCCGCAAGCGTGCGACCGGAAAGATCATCGATGAGTTGGGCTGACAGGCCACGATTGGAGCGAAACACGGAGATGCGCGGACGCGTGGCCGTGCCAGACACCTTCGCACGCACCCGGCGGCGCCGTTTGAGACGACGGGTCTCCTTGGTGAGAACGGTCATGCCCTCTTCCCGACCTTGCGGGCGACATACTCGCCCTCGTAGCGGATGCCCTTGCCCTTGTANNTGTAGGGCTCCGGCGGGCGCTGCTTGCGGATGATTGCGGCGATCTCGCCGACCTGCTGCTTGGAGATCCCCTTCACGACGATCCTCGTGGGCTGGGGAACTTCGAATTCGATGCCCTGCGGCGCCTCGATCGGAACCGGATGGGAGTAGCCGACCGCCAGCTCGATGTTCTTGCCCTTCATCTGGGCGCGATACCCAACCCCTTGGATCTCCAGGCGCTTCTCGTAGCCGGCGGTGACGCCCTGCACCATGTTGGCCACCAGCGAACGCGTCAGGCCGTGCAGCGCGCGGTGCTCGCCGCGGTCGGTGGGCCGCGAGACGACCAGTCGCTCACCGTCCTTCACCACCTCGATGTCGCGCGGGACGCGCTCTGAGAGCTCGCCCTTCGGACCCTTCACGCTCACCGACTCGGGCTCTATGGTCACCGTCACGCCCACAGGCACCGGGATTGGCTGTCTACCGATTCTCGACATGGCTCCAGACCTACCAGACCTGCGCGAGGACCTCGCCGCCGACACCGGCGGCGCGCGCGTCGTGACCTGTCATGACGCCGCGCGAGGTGGACACGATCGAAGTTCCCATCCCGCCGAGCACCTTGGGGATGCGCGTGGCCTCGACATACGTGCGCCGTCCGGGGCGCGACACGCGCCGCAGGCCGGAGATCGCCGAGCGGCGGTCGTCGGTGTACTTCAGCCGGACCTCGATCAGCTGACCGGCGCCGCCATCGCGTGCGGGTAGCACCGCCCAGGAGTCGATGTAGCCCTGCTCGGTGAGGATTCGCGCGATCTCCGCCTTGAGGGTGGAGGCCGGAATGTCGACGGTCTCATGCGCAGCGTGGATCGCGTTGCGGATGCGCGTGAGGAAGTCGGCTATCGGGTCTGTCATGGACATGGCGTGCTCTGATCTGAAGTGGTTCTCGAAAGGACGTTGCGCCTACCAGGAGGACTTCGTCATCCCCGGTATCTGGCCGTTGTGGGCCAGCTCGCGCAGGCAGATGCGGCAAAGCCCGAACTTGCGGTACACCGAGTGCGGGCGTCCGCAGCGGTTGCAGCGAGTATATGCACGTGTCTTGAACTTCGGCGTGCGCGCCTGCTTGACGCGTAGCGAGGTCTTGGCCATCAGTCGGTGCTCCCATTCTCGGAGTTCTCAGTGCCGCCGTCCTGGTCAAAGTCGGCTGGCCGCCCTTGGGTGGCAAAGGGCAGCCCGAGGGCCTGCAGGAGAGCGAACGCTTCGACGTCGCTCCTGGCGGTGGTGGTGATAGTGATGTCGATGCCCCTCACCTGGTCGATCGAGTCGTAGTCGATCTCGGGGAAGATGATCTGCTCGCGAACGCCCATCGTGTAGTTGCCGTGGCCGTCGAAGGACCTGGGGTTCAGGCCGCGGAAGTCACGGATACGGGGGATCGCTATCGAGGTGAGGCGATCGAGGAACTCATAGCCGCGCTCCGCTCTCAGCGTGACGGCGACGCCGACGGGCATCCCCTCGCGCAGCTTGAACGCGGCGATCGACTTGCGTGCGCGCCGCACGCTCGGCTGTTGACCGGCGATCGTCGCAAGCTGCTCCTGTGCGGCCTTGAGCACTTTGGAGTCCTGCTTGGCGTCGCCCACCCCCATGTTGAGGGTGATCTTCGAAAGCTTGGGCGCCTGCATCATCGAGGAGTAGCCGAAGCGCTCGATCAGCGCAGGGCGGATCTCCTCGAGATAACGGGTCTTCAGGCGGGCTGTGGGAGCGGTGGTCATCGTCATACCGATTACTCGAGCCTTGTCCCGGATCGCTTGGCGATACGGAATCGCTTGCCGTTCTCGCGCTCGACCCCCACGCGGGTGGGCTTGCCGTCCTTCGGGTCGATGAGCATCACGTTGGAGACATGGATCGGCCCCTCGCGCTCGATCACGCCGCCGACGGTCTGTCCGCGCTGGGTGTCGGCGACCTGCTGGGGGCGCATGTGGCGCTTGACCATGTTCAGACCCTCGACGTACACGCGCTCGCGTCCTGGTTCAACGCGCAGGACGCGCCCACGCTTGCCGCGGTCCTTGCCCGCCATCACCTGAACCTGGTCACCCGAGCGGACCTTGAGCACGCGACGCTCAGGGGTTGTGACGGTGCGCGCCATCTCAGAGCACCTCCGGCGCAAGCGAGACGATCTTCATGAAGTTGCGGTCACGAAGTTCGCGCGCCACCGGACCGAACACGCGCGTACCGCGCGGGTTGTTCTGGTCGTCGATAATCACGGCGGCGTTGTCGTCGAAGGAGATGTAGGTGCCGTCGTCGCGTCCGAACGGCTTCTTGGTGCGCACCACCACGGCGGTGACCACGTCGCCCTTTTTGACTGCGCCGTGAGGGTTCGCCTGCTTGACGGTTGCCGTGATGACATCGCCCACAAACGCGTAGCGCCGCCTGGATCCACCCTTCACGCGGATGCAGAGGATCTCGCGGGCGCCCGTGTTGTCGGCCACGCGAAGCCTTGTCTCGTTTTGGATCATCGCGCCTTCTCCAAAACGTCGACGAGCTTCCAGCGCTTGGTGCGTGACAGCGGACGACTCTCTACGATCCGCACAACGTCGCCCTCGTGGGCCTCGTTGCTCTCGTCGTGAGCGTGCAGAGTGCTCGAACTGCGCACGATCTTCTCGTAACGACGGTGGCGGCGAGCGACGTCGATGCGCACGGTGATCGTCTTATCGGCCTTGTCTGACACGACCACTCCCTGGCGGACCTTGCGGGCGCCCTCAACCGGCGCGTGCACCGGCGGGAGCGGCTCGCGGGCGGGGGCAGCAGCCCGGCGCTCGGTCGCCTTGGCGCGTTCCTGCAGGCGCCGTGCACGACGCCTGACGGCCTTCGTGCGGCGCTCGGCCACACGCTCGGCGTGACGCTCCTCGGGAGTGCGCGACGCGCGAGCCTCGCCAGTGTGAGTGGAGCGCGCACGGCGGCGCCGCTCCTTGGGCGCGAGCTGCTCGGGCGGCGCCGACCCGGTCGCAGGCTCCGCGGGAGCAGCCGCAGGCGCCTCCGGGGCAGCCTGCTCCGGCTGGGCCTCGTCGGTCGCCTGAGCCTCGACCTCGGCGTCTTGCCCCATCTCGTTGTCTGTCTCGTCAGCCATCTCTATCCGTTTCAGTCTTCCAGTTCAGCTTGTCAGTTCTTATTGCCATGCTCGGCCACAGCGGTGCGCTCGCGGGCGACGGTGAGAGCCCGAGCAAGGTCGCGCCGCGCACGACCGACCCCGGAGGTGTCCTCCAGCTCTCCGGTGGCGTTTGCGAAACGCAGTCCGAACAGGTCCTTGCGCAGTGTCGATATCTGCTCGGCGAGTTCGTCGTCGGGCATGTCCCTGATCTCCTTGGCCTTCATCTCTTCAATCCTCGCGCAACACGAACTTGGATTTGACGGGTAGCTTGTGCGCAGCGAGCCGGATGGCTTCACGCGCGAGCGGCTCAGAGACCCCGGCGAGCTCGAACATGACACGCCCGGGCTTGACCACGGCGACCCAGCCTTCGGGGTTGCCCTTGCCCGATCCCATGCGCGTCTCGGCCGGCTTCTTGGTGACCGGCTTATCGGGAAACACGTTGATCCACACCTTCCCGCCACGCTTGATCTTGCGGGTCATGGCGATACGAGCGGCCTCGATCTGGCGGTTGGTGAGCCAGCCCTGCTCGAGCGACTTCAGGCCGTACTCGCCGAACTGAACCTTCACCTGGCCGCGCGAGAGCCCGCGGCGACGGCCACGGTGCTGCTTGCGGTGCTTGACACGCTTGGGGGACAGCATCAGCGCATGCCACCCCGATCGGAACCGCCACCCGGGCCACGACCGCCACCGCCGGGCCCACCGGGACCACGACCGCCTCCTCCGGGGCCACCCGGGCCACGACCACCGCCACCCGGGCCACGACCGCCTCCTCCGGGGCCACCGGGGCCACCCGGGCCACGACCGCCTCCTCCGGGGCCACCGGGACCACGACCGCCACCGCCACCGCCCGGGCCGCCACGTCCCCTACCACGGCCGTCTCGCCCGTCACGGCCGCCGCGACCTTCGCGGTCACCGCTCGGGGGCGGGGGGGCGCTCATGTCGGTGAGGTCCGCGCCGGTGTAGCCCTCGGGCATGATCTCGCCCTTGTTGA
>PLYX01000045.1 GCA_003151895.1 Solirubrobacterales bacterium | reverse complement strand
CGACCGCCTCTTCGAAGGACACGGTGGGCGTGGGGACATGCGGGTCGTGCGCCACCACGTCGGCCAGCTCGCGCTCGAGCAGCCTGATGAGCTTGTGGGCGAGCGAGTCGCGCTCGTCGTCGGTGTCGGCCTTGAACGCCAGCCCCAAGACCGCCACCTTGCGATCCGAGAGCGCCCCGAGACCCGCTGCCCCGTGGGCCGGGCCAAGCCGGCGCCTGATCCCTTCCACGAGGAACAGCGGCACGGACTCGTTGACGCGCGACACCGCCAGCAGCATCCCGGGCGCGTTGGAGCGCTCCTCGGAGAAGGCGAAGTCCTTGCGCAGGCACGTGCCCGCCGTCAGCCCCGGCTGGGCGAGGCCGCCGCGCGGATAGTCGCGGTTGACGAGGTCGATCACCTCGAACACGTTCGCGCCGTAGCGCTCGCAGTCCATCATCAAGAGGTTGGGCAGCGCGAAGTGCGTGTAGCGCAGGATGTTCGCCCAGATCTTCGCGAGCTCCGCCTGCACGGGGGTGGTCTGCACGATCGGCGCCCTGAACACCCCGAACAGCTCGGCCGCGACCTCGCCCGAGCGGGCGCCCACGCCGCCGATTATGCACGGCAGCGAGTCGATCTCCTCCAGGAAGCGTCCAGCGGCGATCCGCTCCGGCGCGTGCGCCACGTACACGTCCTCGCCGATCTGAAAGCCGCGGTGCTTGGCCAGGTAGCCGGCGACGAACTCGGTCGTGCCGGGCGCCACGGTCGAGCGCAGCGTCAATGCGTGTCCAGGCCGCAGCGCTCCGAGCAACTCGTCGAGCGCCGAGCGGATGTCGCGCATGTCGATCTCGATATGTGAGAACGAGGGGGTGCCGAGCGTGATCACGATGTGCCTGGCCGCCGCGGCGTCGGCGACGCGCTCGGACAGTGACAGGCGCCCGCTCGGGCCGACCCTGTCGAGCAGCTCCTGGGCGCCCGTCTCCTGAAAGGGCATCGTGCCGGCGCGCACAGAGTCGAGTCGCGCGGGATCGTTGTCGATCCCGATGACGCTGAGGCCGCGGTCGGCGAACGACAGCGCGAGCGGCAAGCCCACGCGTCCGAGGCCGATCACGGAGACGTCGGCGGTGTTGTTTAGGTCTGGCATGGCAGCGCAGAGGTTATCGGTGCTCGCGCAGCAGGTACTGGCGCGCGAAGGCCGCCACGAAGCGCGGGTTCTGGCTGGCGTAGCGCCGCCACAGCCGCCTCGGCTCGCGCGAGAGCCGGTAGATCCACTCGAGGCCGTTGCGCTGCATCCAGCCCGGCGCCTGCGACACGATGCCGGCGTGGAAGTCGAACGCGGCGCCCACCCCCACGAGCAGCGGGGCTTGCAGGCGCGGGCGCATCTCGCTCATCCACAGCTCCTGCTTGGGCTGGCCCGTACCGACCCACACCACCTTCGCCCCCGACCCGTCGATCTCGGCGACGACTTGCTCCCGCTCCTCGGCCGTGAGGGGACGAAACGGCGGTGAGAAGCCCCCGGCGATGCGCAACCCCGGGAAGCGCTCGCCCAGCCGCTCGCAGAGCAGCGCAAGCGCCTGCTCGGAGCGTCCCCCATATAGGTAGATCGGCGTGCCGGCGCCGGCGGCGTGCGCGCAGTAGCGCTCCATCAGGTCTGGCCCGTACACGCGCGTGGCGCGCGCGTGGCCGAGCAGGCGCAATGCCCATACGAGCGGCTGGCCGTCGGGCACGGCCAGCGTCGCCCCGAGCACCGCTCGCATCGTGTCGGGATCGTCGTGGGCAGACATCACGAGGTTGACCGCGGCCGCCGTCACCCACCCGCGCGCGCCGGCCTCGATCGTCGCGTCCATCCACTCGATCACCTCGTCGTAGTCGGACACAGCGAGCGGCACACCCAGGATCTCGGCGCGCGGTGGTGGAGCCGGGGGGGTGGGTGTTGCGGCCCGGGAGATCGACCGAGCCTATACACGTTTTCGTGTCTGGTGGGCAGCGGGGACAATGTTGTCGTTGACGTTGCATACAGGAGTTGGTCCGTTGGTTAGTCAACTCGTGTATGCAGTGCGTGGTCAGCTTGCTTGCACCAGCCTGATTGGGCTCGACACGACGTCGACGGCAAAAATCCCGCAAGGGCACCCATCCGATTCGTATACTCCCGATTATCGTCGGGTCACCCGTACGATTCGTAATTCTCACATCCATGAGCCCGCCCCCCCTGCGTCGCTATCGTGCCGAGCGCCTGCTGCGCAGGGAGTTCTCCGGGCTGCGCTCGAAGGTGCTCGCGATCGTCCGCTCGCAGTTGCGGGCCAAGGGTGTGACGCTCGACCCAGCCGACCTGGATGCCTGCTACGCCCAGGCGTGGCACGGCCTTTACACGGCCGTGCGCGGCGGTGAGGAGGTCGAGAACCCCTCCGCGTGGCTCGTGCTCGTGACGTTTCGCCGCGCAATCGACGAGAGCCGTTCGACTGGTCATCGCAAGCTCGGTGGGGAGGCGCTGGGGACCACCGCGTTCGATCCCGACCTCGCCGGGGAGCTCGACGATCGCGCGAGGCTCCGGCAGGTGCTCGAGGGCCTGCGCACCCGTCTCTCCGAGCGCGAGTGCGAAGCGGCGTCGCTCTGCTACCTGCAGGGCCTCTNNGCGCAAGCTGATGGAGGGCCCCGGCCCCGGCCGACCCGGCGTCGCGGGGAAGGTGGGGGAGCTGCTCGACACGATCAAGGGGGGAGGCTGGTGCGAGCAGCAGTCGTCCCTGATGCGCGCGTTTGCCTTCGGCGTGCTCGACCCCGAAGGCCCCCGCCACGTGCTGGCGGTGGCCCACTGCCGCGAATGTCCCGCGTGCCGTGCCCACGTCGCGTCGCTGCGCGGGCTCGCAGCGGTGCTGCCGCCGCTGCCGCTACCGCTCGCGCTCGCCGGCGGGGCGGG
>PLYX01000130.1 GCA_003151895.1 Solirubrobacterales bacterium | reverse complement strand
CCGACCACTGGATGAACGCCGAGCCGGGCACCGACGCCGCGCTCGCCCTGGCGATGGCGCACGTCATCGTCAAGGAGCACTACCTCGACAAGCAGACCCCCTACTTCGACGCGTACGCGAAGAAGCGCACGGACCTGCCGTTCCTCGTGACGCTGCGCGAGCGCGACGGGGCATACGTCACGGACCGGTTCCTGCGTGCGGCGGATCTGGGTGAGTCTTCGCAGAACGCCGAGTGGAAGACCGTCGTGCTCGATGAGGCGACCGGCGCGCCCGTCGTGCCGAACGGCTCGCTCGGCTTCCGCTGGGGCGAGGAGGGCGAGGGGAAGTGGAACCTCGAGCTCGGGGACACGACCCCCCGCCTGTCGATGCTGGGCGCACACGACGAGCTCGTGCCCCTCGACCTGCCGCGGTTTGAGATCGGCGAGACCGAGGGCGGCGGCATCATGCGCCGCGGCGTGCCGGCCAAGCGCATCGGCGGCGTGCTCGTCACGACCGTGTTCGACCTGCTCTGCGCGCAGCTCGGCGCAGGTCGTGAGGGCATTCCGGGCGACTGGCCCGAGAGCTACGAGGACCCGCTGCCCTGCACCCCCGCCTGGCAGCAGGAGCACACCGGCGTCGACGCGAACCTGGTGATCCGGATTGCGCGCGAGTTTGCCCGCAACGCCGAGGTCACAGAGGGCCGCTCGATGATCATGATGGGCGCCGGGACCAACCACTGGTATCACGGCGACCAGATCTACCGCGCGATGCTGAGCCTCGTGCTGCTCTGCGGCTGCCAGGGCGTCAACGGCGGCGGCTGGGCGCACTACGTCGGCCAGGAGAAGGTCCGCCCGATCACCGGCTTCGGCGTGATGGCGTTCGCGACCGACTGGACCCGTCCCCCTCGCCAGCAGGCGACGACGTCGTTCTGGTACCTCGCCACCGACCAATACCGCTACGAGCGCTTCCTCGCCGACGAGCTGACATCGCCGCTCGGCGAGGGCAAGCTGAAGGGGAAGCATTTCGCGGACTGCATCGCCCAGTCCGCGCGGATGGGCTGGCTGCCCTCCTACCCGACCCTGAACCGCAACCCGCTAGACCTCTGCGACGAGGCGCAAGCGGCGGGGAAGACCCCGCAGGACTACGTCGTCGAGGAGCTCAAGAGCGGGAACGTGCGCTTCGCCGCCGAGGACCCAGACGACCCGGCGAACTTCCCGCGCATCCTCACGCTCTGGCGAGCCAATCTGCTCGGCTCCTCAAGCAAGGGCCACGAGTACTTCCTGCGCCACCTCCTCGGCGTCGAGAAGAACGCCGTCACCGCGCAGGAGACCGGCGAGGATGGCCGTCCGCAGGACGTCCTCTGGCGCGAGGATGCCCCGAAGGGCAAGCTCGACCTCTTCACCACGATCGACTTCCGCATGAACGGCTCGGCGCTCTACTCGGACATCGTCCTGCCGGCGGCGACGTGGTATGAGAAGAACGACATCTCCAGCACGGACCTTCACCCGTTCGTGCACTCCTTCAACGAGGCGGTACCGCCTCCATGGGAGGCGCGCACGGACTGGGACGTATTCAACAAGGTCGCCGAGCAGTTCCAGCGTCTGGCGAAGAAGCACCTCGGCGTGCGCAAGGATCTCGTCGCGGCGCCGTTGCTGCATGACACCCCGGAGGAGATGGCCCAGCCCGGCGGCGTCGTGCGCGACTGGAAGGCCGGCGAGTGCGAGATGATCCCCGGCGAGACGATGCCAAAGCTCATCGTCGTCGAGCGCGACTACGGCGTCGTCCATGACAAGATGACCGCGCTCGGCCCGCTCGTCGAGACCGCCGGGATCGCATGGAAGGGCATCGCGTGGAAGCCCGAGCAGGAGGTTCGGGAATTGGGCCGCATGAACGGCGTCGTGCGCGGCGGCGTGGCCGACGGGCGCCCGCAGCTCACGCGCGACGTCCACGTCGCCGAGACGATCTTCCGGCTGTCGGGCACGACGAACGGCCGGCTCGCGGTCGAGGGCTTCAGGACGCTCGAGCGGCGGACGGGCACAAGGCTCGCCGATCTCGCCGAGGATCGTGAGGATGAGCGGATCACGCTTGAGGACGTGCGGGTGCAGCCGCGGAAGGTGATCACCTCGCCGGAATGGTCGGGAATCGAGAGCCGCGACCGGCGCTACTCGCCGTTCACGGTCAACGTCGAGCGGGACGTGCCGTGGCGCACGCTCACCGGCCGCCAGCATTTCTACCTCGACCACGACTGGATGCTCGAGTTTGGTGACGGTCTGCCCGCATATCGCCCACCGCTGGCGACCGCACGGCACGAGGCGGGCGACCTCGACGTCGGCGAGGCCGAGGTGCTCGTAAAGTGGATCACCCCGCACTCGAAGTGGTCGATCCACTCCGAGTTCCAGGACAACCTGCACATGCTCACCTTGTTTCGCGGCGGCCCGGTGGTCTGGCTCGCCCGCGAGGACGCCGAGCGCATCTCGGTTGCAGACAACGACTGGGTCGAGATCGTCAACCGCAATGGCGTGATCGCCTGCCGCGCGGCCGTCTCCCATCGCATCCCTGCCGGCAGCGCCTTCATGTATCACTCGCAGGACCGCCACATCAACGTGCCGATCAGCGAGACGAGCGGGACGCGCGGCGGGACGGACAACTCGGTCACCCGGATCATGATCAAGCCGACGCATCTGATCGGCGGCTACGCCCAGCTCTCGTGGGGATTCAACTACTACGGCGCGATCGGCTCCCAGCGCGACGAGCTCACGATCATCCGTCGCCGCCGCACGGAGGTGACGTACTGATGCGCGTCATGGCCCAGGTCGGGATGGTCATGAACCTGGACAAGTGCATCGGCTGCCACACCTGCTCTGTGACCTGCAAGAACGTCTGGACGAACCGCCAGGGCGCGGAGTACATGTGGTTCAACGACGTCGAGACGAAGCCAGGCGTCGGATACCCCAAGCGCTGGGAGGATCAGGAGCAGTGGAAGGGTGGCTGGGAGCTGGACCGCCGCGGACGCCTGCGATTGAAGGCCGGTGGCCCGCTGCGCAAGCTCGCGAACATCTTCGCCAACCCGAACCTGCCCGAGCTCGACGACTACTACGAGCCGTGGACCTACGACTACGAGTCGCTCATCAGCGCCGGGCGGCGCGAGCACCAGCCGGTCGCGCGGCCCAAGTCGAAGGTCACGGGTGAGAACCTCAGCCTGCAGTGGGGCCCGAACTGGGAGGACGATCTCGCCGGCGGCCCCACCCAGGTGCGTCTGGACCCGAACGTCCGCGACGGCGTCGAGGAGAAGGTGAAGGCCGAGTACGAGTCCGTCTTCATGATGTACCTCCCGCGGATCTGCGAGCATTGCCTGAACCCGGCATGTGTCGCCTCCTGTCCCTCCGGTGCGATGTACAAGCGCGAGGAGGACGGGATCGTCCTCGTCGACCAGGAGAAGTGCCGCGGCTGGCGCATGTGCGTCAGCGGCTGCCCGTACAAGAAGGTCTACTTCAACTGGCATACGGGCAAGGCTGAGAAGTGCACCCTCTGCTACCCGCGCGTGGAGGCCGGAATGCCGACGGTCTGCTCGGAGACGTGCGTCGGGCGCATCCGCTACCTCGGCATCGTCCTCTACGACGCCGACCGCGTGCACGCCGCCGCCTCCGCCCCGGACGAGCACGACCTGCTCGACGCCCAGCTCGACGTCTTCCTCGATCCCAACGACCCGCAGGTTCGTGCGCAGGCGCGCCGCGACGGCATCCCCGAGGACTGGCTCGACGCCGCCGTGCGCTCACCGGTGTGGAAGCTCGCGATGGACTGGCGGATAGCGCTGCCGCTGCACCCCGAGTACCGCACGCTGCCGATGGTGTGGT
>PLYX01000097.1 GCA_003151895.1 Solirubrobacterales bacterium | reverse complement strand
AAGCACAACCGCGACAAGATCAAGACGGGCGACATCTACGAGCTCGCGGAGGTCGTGCGCAACCTTGCGCTGCGCGAGAGCGAGAAGGGCCTATCCACGGGCGAGAAGCAGATGTTCACGCGCGCCAAGAAGATCCTCGCCTCCGAGCTCATGTACGCGCTCGACAAGGACGAGGACGAGGCCGAGGGGTATCTCGACGAGCTGCTCGCGGCCTCCGCTTCGAGCCAGCTCGCGGTCGCTGCCAGGTAGCGGCTCTCGCGCACGCGGCAGTTGTTCACATTTGTGATCCTCCACCGCGTGCGCGAAAGCTCCACCCACTCCTCGCGGGCGATCCGCGCGGCGCGCGCGGTCCTCCCCGTCCCCGTCGGAGACGGGGGTGGACAGGTGGAGCGTTCCGCATGGCGATAGCGCTGATCCTCGCCGCCGGACGCGGGGAGCGTCTTGGGGCCGACCGTCCCAAGGCGCTTGTTGAGCTTGGCGGTCGCCCGCTCGTTCAGTGGAGCGTCGACGTGTTGGCTTCAATGCCGGCGATTGAGCAGATCGTTGTGGCACTGCCCGCTGGTGTGCAGGTTCCAACGGGGACTATCGGCGTGCTGGGCGGCGCCGTGCGCTCCGAGTCGGTGCGGTGTGCGCTGGCCGCAGCCGAAGCCGGCGATCCAGTGGTCGTCCAGGACGCCGCACGACCGTTGACCAGCGTCGAGCTGGTCCAGGCCACGCTTGCCGCCGTCGAGCACGAGGGGGTTGACGCGGCAATCGCCGCCACCCCAGTCACCGACACGGTCAAGCGGGCTGACGGTGAGGGTGTGGTCACGCAGACGCTCGACCGCGCCGGCCTGTGGACGGTGCAAACGCCCCAGGTGTTCCGTCGTGCCGCGTTGGAGCGTGCGCTGGACGTCCCGGACGATGTGCTGGCGCAGGCCACCGACGACGCGTGGCTAATAGAGCGCGCCGGCGGACGGGTGGTGGTGGTGCCTGCTCCGCCCGACAACCTCAAGGTGACCACTGCGCTTCACCTCGCGCTTGCGGAGCTGCTGATCGCTCGCCGCAAGGCATAGTCGTATCTGCCCTGCTTGACTTGGCGGCGATGCTCACCGACTACCACCTCCATTTGCGCCTCGACGATCTCGACGCGACAGCGGCCGAGCACTTCACCGCAGCCAACGCCCAGCGTTATCGCGATGCGGCGAGCGAGCGCGACATCGTGGAGCTCGGTGTCTCTGAACACATCTACCGCTTCACTCAGGCGCTGGAGGTGTGGCAGCACCCGTTCTGGCGCGAGAACGCGCTCGACGATCTCGACGACTACTGCCGGTTCGTGCGCGAGGACACCGATCTGCGCCTGGGGCTCGAGGCCGATTTCATCCCGGGCGCGGAGGATCGCATCGCGAACCTCCTGGAAGCTCGCGACTTCGACTACGTGGTCGGGTCCGTGCACTTCCTGCGCGACCATGCCCTGGACATGGACGACTACAGCGTGTGGAGCTCAGGACGCGGCGCCGAGGAGATCTGGCGGGGGTACTTCCGCACGCTTGGCGAGGCGGCCCGCAGCGGCCTGTTCGACATCCTTGCCCACCCCGATCTCGTGAAGTATTGGAGTTCCACCCACCCCACCCACCCCACCCACCGCGAGCGTCCGCTCCCCGAAGGTGACCTTCGTCGCTACTACGAGCTCGCGTTGGATGGCATCGCCGAGTCGGGCATCGCGGTCGAGGTTTCCACGGCGGGTCTGCGCAAGCCCACACAGGAGATCTACCCGGCGCCGGCGTTTCTGGAGATGTGCCTGGAAGCTGGCGCCCCCGTCGCGCTGTCCAGTGATGCCCACCGCCCGGAGGATGTCGGGGCTGACTATGAGCGGGCGCTGGAGCTGCTGGACGGCGCAGGCGTGAAGGAGCTGTGCGTGTTTCACCGTCGCGAGCGCCGTCTGGAGCCGATCACCCTTGTGGGCACCCCCCATGACGGGGGGCAGGCAAGCGGGGCGGGTGTCGCGTGACGACGCTCACCGGCATCGGCTACGACTCCCACCGCCTCACCGATGGGCGCAAGCTGATCCTTGGCGGCGTCGAGATCCCCGGCGATCGGGGCCTGGACGGGCATTCCGACGCCGACGTGCTCACGCACGCGGTTATCGACGCCCTGCTTGGCGCAGCCGGGCTGGGCGACATCGGCGAGCACTTCCCCGACACCGATGAGCGCTATCGCGATGCCGACTCGATCGAGCTGCTCGAAACGGTGCTCACGCGCGTCGTCGCCCAGGGCATTGAGCCGGTCAACGTGGATGCCACCGTCGTGATGGAGCGTCCCAAGCTCGCGCCCCATCGCGAGGCCATTCGCGAGCGCCTCGCTGTCGCACTCGGACTTGCGATCGGACGCGTCAACGTAAAGGCCACCACCGGCGAGGGCATGGGTTTCGTCGGGCGTGGCGAGGGCGTCACGGCGCTGGCGGTCGTGAGCGTGCGTATCGCCGATTGACAGCCGGCGCTACTGTTGCCCGGCCATGCCAGACATTACGCTGCACGACACGCGCACCGGAGAGTGGCTCGCCCTGGAGCCCCGCGACTCGGGCCGCGTCGACATCTATGCGTGCGGCCCCACCGTCTACAGCCGCATCCACATAGGCAACGCCCGTCCGTTCGTCGTGTTCACACTGCTCAAGCGCTTCCTCGAGCATGAGGGATATGACACGACCCTGGTAGTGAACGTCACCGACGTCAACGACAAGATCTATGACGCCGCGCGCGCCGCGAACCGGCCGAGCGTCGAGCTTGCGGCTGAGATGACCGCGCTGTACGTCGCGGACACCGACGCGCTCGAGCTTGGTCGTCCCGACCACGAGCCGCTCGCCTCAGAGACGATGGGCGCCATCGTCGCCTACATCCGGGACTTGATCGACTCCGGTCACGCCTACGTGGTCGACTACGACGGGGAGGGTGAGCAAAGGTCGCGCAGCGACGTGCTCTTCCGGGTGCGCTCAGACCCCGAGTATGGCTCGCTGTCACACCGCAGGATCGACGACATGGATCAGGGCGAGGGGGTGGAGGGATCGGAGCGTAAGGAGGATCCGCTCGACTTCGCGCTGTGGAAGGGGCGCAAGGAGGGCGAGGACACCTGGTGGGACGCTCCCTGGGGGCAGGGTCGCCCCGGCTGGCACATCGAGNNCGATGGCGGAGGGCCTGCTCGGGGTTGGCTTCGACATCCACGGGGGCGGCTCGGACCTCGTGTTTCCCCACCATGAGAACGAGGCATCCCAGACGCGCGCCGCGCGCGGCCATGAGCTGGCGCGGATCTGGATGCACAACGGCATGATCCAGCTCACGGGCGAGAAGATGGCCAAGTCCGCGGGCAACATCGCCCCAATGCATGAGGTGATCGGGCAGTACGGGCGCGACGCCGCCGTGATGTACCTGATCGGCGGTCATTACCGCCAGCCGCTCGCCTTCTCCCCATCGGAGCTCGAGGATGCCAACCGTCGCGTCCACCGCATCCGCGACGCCCTGCGCCGCCTTGAGCAGGGTCAACCGAGCCCGCCCGACATGGCCCATCACACCGAGGCGTTCTTCGATGCGCTCGCCGATGACTTCAACACTCCCAAGGCGCTTGCCTGCCTGTTCGAGTGGATCCGCGAGGCCAACCGTCGCGGCGCGGGCGTTGGCGACGCGGATCTGCGCGAGATGCTCGGCGTGCTCGGGCTGGACGCCCTACGGCCCGTGGGCGCCGATGGGAACGTCGAGACGATCGACCCCGATGCGACGGCGCTGCTCGCCTCCCGTGAGGTTGCACGGTGTGCTGGCGACTTTGAGCTCGCCGACCGGCTGCGGGATGAGATCAAGGCGCGCGGTTGGGAGATCCGAGACGGCGCCGCTGGTCCCGAGTTGATACCTCTGCCGCAGTGATCTCCCTGCCCAAGCCCGGCTTGCAAGACCGTGACCTGGTATCCGGTGTTGCCCCGGCACTTGACGGAAGCTCAACGTGATCATCTACGGCCGCAACCCCGTGCAAGAGGCTCTGCGAGGGCGCCGTGCCCACAGCGTCTCGGAGGTGTGCGCCACCGCGAGCGCGGCGCGCGAGCCTTGGCTGGACGGCATCAAGGTGAGGGTGTGCGCGACCGAGGAGATCGAGCGGCGCTGCGGCTCGTCCGCCCATCAGGGCATCTGCGCGGCGGCGGGCGGATACCCGTACGCCGGATCTGATGAGCTGCTGGCGGTCGAGCACCCCCTGATCGTGGCGCTCGACCAGGTGCAGGATCCCCAGAACCTTGGCTCCATCTGCCGCACCGCGGAGTGCGCTGGCGCCACCGGGATCGTCATCCCAGAGCGCCGTTCGGCCGAGGTGACACCCGCGGTGTGCAAGGCCTCTGCGGGGGCCGTCGAGCACATCCGGATCGCCCGTGTACGCAATGTCGCCGACTTCCTCGCCGATGCGAGCCGGGCTGGGTGCTGGTCCTACGGGGCGTGCGCTCCCACGGCGTCCACGGTCGGCTACACCGTTCCCGACTACAGCGGCGGGGTGGTGCTCGTGCTCGGCAGCGAGGGGAGCGGGCTGCGTCCGCGTGTGGCAGGCGCTTGCGATCAGCTCGTGGCGCTGCCGCTGTGCGGTCGTATGGAGTCACTCGGTGTGGCCGCTGCGGCGGCAGCGCTGCTGTACGGAATCTTGCACGATCGTGAAAAGGCTCTTGACAAGGCTCCATAACTGTGCGAAGCTCCGGCGCATAACGCTCAACCTAAGGTTGACTTCATAGCTTTGGCGCCAGGGGAGGAGTGCGCCACTGAGCATGTTTTGGCTGCAATAAGCCAAGAAAGGATCTGCTCGTGGCACGTATCTTCCATAACTCTCAATCTGAAGTAAAGGTTGATGATGGCTTCCTGATTGCCCTCGCAAAGCAGGGGGATCGCATGGCCTACGACCGTCTCGTGCGCCGCTACCACGGCTTCGTGCGTCTGAAGGCCTCGTCTTATTTTCTGGCCGGGGGCGACTCCGAAGATCTCATCCAGGAGGGTCTCGTCGGTCTCTACAAGGCGATCCGCGACTACCGCACCGATCGCGAGTCGAGCTTTCGCAACTTCGCCGAGCTCTGCATCACGCGCCAGATCATCACGGCGGTGAAGACCGCCACCCGCAACAAGCACACCCCGCTCAACCAGTACGTCTCGTTCTCATCGACCCCCGCCGCGGCCGGCGAGGACATGCCGACGCTCGACCAAACGATCGCCGGGCCCAGTGTCAACGATCCCGTCAACCGCGTGATCTCCTCCGAGGAGCTGCGCTCGCTCGTGGGGTGCCTCTCGACCGCACTCTCCGAGCTGGAGAGCCGCGTGCTCTCGCTGTACCTCGACGGCTGCTCCTACGAGCAGGTCGGCGAGCGGCTCGGGTGTGACACCAAGACGGTCGACAACGCCCTGCAGCGGGTCAAGCGCAAGGTGGGCGCCCATCTGCGCACGCGCCTGGTGGCCTCCTGACGCGCCCTATCGACGACGGCTGCGCATCAAACGCCCGCGCTGGGTGTTAGCACTGGCGAAACCCAACACCCGCAGCCATCGCAAGGGAGGCGTCGATGCGTTCACGAAAGCTCATTTCGGCCATCACGGCCGTCATCTCGTTGCTGGTGCTCGTTCCGTCGAGCGCCTTCGCCCGCAAGCACCCAAGTCCCAACGGGCGGTGTGCGATCAACATGAATGTGGCCCCACGTGAGATCGTGGCGGGCGAGTCGGTGATCGTCTTCGGACGATTGCGTTGCGCCCACCATGCGAACGCTGCCAGCCAGGAAGTGAAGCTCTTTCACCATCTTCTCGGCTCACCCGGTTTCAGCTTCGTGCAGAGCACAACCACCGACGCAAACGGCTTCTACGAGCTTGCCAATGCCGATGGAGTCGTCGAAACCAACCGCTCGTACTATGTGCGTTCGCATGGCGCCCGCAGCGCCACCAAGCGGATCAGGGTGGCCGCGCAGGTCACGCTCAGCGGTCCCACCGAAGGCCAGCTGCTCACCGGCTTTGCCAACCGCGTGACGTTCACAGGGACCGTCGCCCCCGCAGATGTCGGGGCGCGTGTGATCCTGCAGCGCCAGAACGCCGCCACGGGCAGCGACTGGCACCACATCGACTCCGGTGTCGTCGACGCCGCGGGCAACTTCACCATCGTGCACACGTTCGTGGTTCCCGGCGACGCAAACATCAGGGTGCTCGTGCGTAGTCAGAGACGCAACATCCCGAGCGAGTCGAACGTGCTGGCCTACTCCATCTCGCAGGCTCAGAACCCCAGGCTGACGATCCAGGCATCCGCCGACCCGATCGCCTTCGGCGAAGCGGTCACCATCAGCGGCAAGTTGGCCAGCGGCGTCAACCATCCCGTCACGCTGATGGCGCGCACAGCGCGGCAGCATGGCTTCGCCCCGGTTGCCCAGGTCGACACCAACGCAGCGGGCGAATACAGCTTCCCTGCCCAGTCGCCGGTGAACAGCACCTTCTACCGGGTTTACGCCGGTGAGCAAGTGTGTCCGCCGCCGGCGCCCGGCAAGGCGGCGTGTCTTGTGATCCGCAGGGTGTCATCCGCGGTGCTCTACGAGGGAGTCAAGGACGTGCTCACCGCCCGGGTCTCCGCGACCACGGTTCAGGCGGGCCGGAGCGTCACGTTCTCGGGCACAGTCTCGCCAGATCACACCAGTCACGTGATCTATCTCGAACGCCAGAACGCGCACGGGCCCGGATTCCACGTGATCCAGGTGTCGTTCGTCGGAGCGGGGTCGGCTTACTCGATCGTCCACCAGCTATACGACCCGGGTACGAAGGTCCTGCGCGTCCACATCCCCGGCGGACCCGAGAACCAGGGCGCGGCAAGCCAGCCGTTTAGCATCCAGGTCACGCCGGCGCCGGCAGCGACGCTGATGCCCGAATCGCCGGAAAACTCGACGCTCCCACCCGAAGGTCAGTCCTAGAGAGCGCCAGTCCGTACAGGCTGCTGCCGGCCGAAAACCCGGTCGGCAGCAACAACCCGCCTATGGGTGTTCGGGCGTTCGCTCAGCGGATTCAGGGGCGTTGGCTCAAGCGGCTCAGCCCGGGCTCCGACATTCTGCTCGGCGGGCGCAACGTCCGTTCGCTCTCGGTCTCATCGGCGGTGCGATTGAAGCCGGTGATTGGAGCGTTGCAGTTCGGGCAGCAGTCCCCCGCGGCCCATACGAGCAGAGCGTCGGTCCAGTGATGGCAGTGTGAGCAGCGTACGCGCTCGTGCATCAGCGACCAACCTTCATAACGGAGAGGAGCATGCCCACATGATCCCTGCTCCGATCCGTCCACACGTCCGGGGAACGCCCGGGGTCGGCGTGGTGGACTACGTACCGTCGGTTCTCCCGGCTGCGCCGGATGGTCTTGCGTAGTTCCCCGCCGTGGCCTTGTGGCAAACGGCGCTGGCAGCGTCACATTCGCTCGAATAGCTTCGACAAGCGAAGCCGAGCTGCTCTCATCGCAGGCAGCCAAGGCAGGAACTTCGCCAGCAACGAACGCAGAAAAGGAGCTTCGATGCCCGCCACTGGAAGGTCAGCCGCCACTGGAGGAAGGTCAGCCGCCGCTGGAGCCACTGGAAGGTCGGCTGCCACCGGAAAGTCAGCCGCCACCGGAAAGTCAGCAAGCCGGTCCCGTGCCACGGACGACGCGCGTAAGCGCGGCGAGGAGAACAGTCGTGTGATCGAGCGCGTCACGAAGTCCCTGGAGACGGCGCAGGCCGATCTCTCGGCGATCCGGGGAAGCATCGGAACCGGCGCGAGTGACCTGCGCAAGGATGTCTCCCGGCTCTTGCGCGACGCGCGCCGTGACCTCACCAAGATGAGCAAGGCCGTGCGCCGCGACCTGGAACGTGCCCAGAAGGATCTTGCCTCCGCCGCGAAGCCGGTGTCAACGCGCGCCCGCCGCGGCACGCGCGCTGCAACGGCCGCCAAGCCGCGCAGCCGGGGCACCGCCAAGTAGCCCGTGGCGCCCAACGGCGCCGGTCGCCATCAGGCGACCGGCGCCCCGTGGCTTGACGCTGGGACCGCCCTGCGCTGGACGCATCACCCGATGCGGGTGTGATTGCGGATCGGGCAAAGCGTGGTCACGGCTGCCCTCCATGCGGTGAAGATCACCCGCTTCGGAGGATGCGCGTGGACCGGCCGGCTCCTACGTTGAGGTTGTCGGGAGCGTTCGATGAAGCGATGCTCCCAACCCATCGGCCACTCGAAGGAGGCAGCGCATAATGGATAGCGGCTACGACGCACCATCGACTCCCCAGTCCTCACGGAGCGTCTCGTCGAGCTCAGGCGGCGACTGGTACGAAGGTGAAGGGTGGGTCGCGTTCGCGGGCATCATGATCGCGATCGTCGGCATCCTGAACTTCATCTACGGCATCGCGGCGATCTCGAACTCACACTTCTATGTTCACGAAGCCACCCATATCTTGAGCAATCTCAACACGTGGGGCTGGGTCCTGATGATCACCGGCGTCATCCAGTTCTGCGCCGCCATCGCGATCTTCGGGCACGTCGAGTGGGGACGCTGGATCGGGATCCTCACGGCTTCGATCAACGCAATCATCCAGCTGATCTTCATCCCCGCCTACCCATTCGGATCGCTGGCGATGTTCGCGTTGGACATCCTCATCATCTATGGGCTCGTCGCCTATGGCGGACGTCAGGGCAGGGTCGTCTGAACGTCTCAGGTGAGCACAGAGAAGGAGAACCAGAGATCTGATGGTCTCTTCAACTGAGGACGTCACCGGCGTGCTGCGTGCCGTTGCGCCGCAGGTGGGTGGACCACGAGTCGTGGCCGCCGCTCCGGAGATCATGCTCGCGCTCGGGCTCGATCTGCCCGAAGTCGGCGAGTAGGGGGGATCCCAGAAGGTTCGCATCCTCGGCTGAGCGATTCGATGCGCTCCGGACCCAGCGGCCTGCGAGGCATCGAGGCCACCGGTCGTGAGATCGGAAGGGGTCTCGCACCGTCGGACCGAACGCTCGGCGAGAACGCCCTACAGAAC
>PLYX01000266.1 GCA_003151895.1 Solirubrobacterales bacterium | reverse complement strand
ACGGTGGGAAAGATGAGCTCGCGGATTGGGAAAACTGTGGTTATTTCCGAAACGACGTGCTAGGCTTCTTGCATGTCCCCGGTCGAGGCCCCCACACAGCTGCGACGCCGTGCCGCGCTGGCGCGACTGGAGGCCGAAGAACTGGCCGAGCTCGTAGCCGAGCTGCGCTCCGCCACGCGCTCGAAGGCGAAGCTGGAGTACGCGGTCGGGCAGCTGGAGGCGCTGAACGCGCGGATGCAGCAGACGCTGCAGTGGCCGGGAGGCCTCGCCGTCAGCCAGACCGCCGAGCACCTGCACGTCAGCGAACCCACCGTGCGCAAGTGGCTCACAGAAGGACTGCTGAAGCAGATCGAGGGACGCAAGCCCGTGGAGGTCTCCCAGCGCAGCGTTATCAATGTCGAGCGCATCCTCCAAGGCGTCCGCGACACCTTCCCCACACAGCAATGGACCAAGGCGCTCGCGGCCTTCCTGCACGACCGCGACCTGCTCGGCCAGGACTGGGCGCGCGAGGGCATCGAGCAGCTGCGACGCGGCGAGCTCATCGAGCGCTGAGAGGACGCTGTCACAGTGGCGGACGAAGGCTTTGCCGTGTAGGGCGAGGACGCGGACGCGCCAGGTTTTCTGGCCCGAGCGGACTTTGACAATTGAAGAACTACGGCGGGGAAGGGCTTGGATGTAGCTACACCGCCAGGGGGGTGGCACGCCAAGTGCTCAGAGGCTTGACACGTCGCCGGGATCGATACGAGGAATTCCTCCGCTTCTGGCGATCAAGCCGGTCGTCGCACAAGACGAACTTCACAAAGGCAGCGAGAGATTTCAAGACTGCCCTCCAACGCGGTTAGCACGACACGATGACGATCTGCCGAGCCAAGGCGCTACCAGGCACCGGCGACCGGATCCCAGGATCGGCCTTCGGCGGAACCGACGATCGCTGGATCGGCGAAACCGATAACCACTGCGAGCACGTCTTCAAACTGCTCGGGCAGCCGGTCCTCGATGTGCTGCCTGCGGCGCCACGCCGCCCACCGCTGCTGACCGATATCTCCATAGCCGGCAAGAACCTCTACGAGCGGAGTCAGCTGCACGTGGCGGTGCTCGGCGACTCGGCGGGTGGATCGGACGAGCTCGGTTCCGTCGATGGCGTGTCGCCCGGCGAGCATGTAGATGTCGGCGAAGTCACGCCACCTGGTGTTGACGGTTCCTCTCGCGATCGCGGTCACGATCTTCTCTGCGTGCACCATCGCCAGGGGATATCCGCGCAGGCGAATCTCTCCGCCCAGCAACCGCGGCAGGCGCACGTCCTGCGGGGCGGGAGTGATCGGGTCGCCCACGTTCGTGTCGATATGGAAGTGCAGGCGCGCACTCGCCAGGCGTGCTTGCATCGTGACTCGCACGCCGGCGTAGATCTCCTCGTCTCGTATCTCCTGCGCCCTCGCCGTCTCCACATCGAAGATGACTCCGTCATCCAGCGCTATCGCCGCGACCTCGCACGCGGTCGCTCGGATCGTCTCCATGTTGTTCTCAACAGCTTGCCCTTGCAGATCGACATCGCGGGTCGGCCGGCGCTCGTCTAACGCGGCCAGCAGAACCCCGCCCTTCAGCACGAGCTGATCGGCGAACCGCGAGCCGGTCAACCGGGCCAGGAATGCCTCCAGCACGTAGAGCTGCAGCAACTCGTCGACGGGGCGCCGGTGCTCGCGCGCCAGCTTGCGCAAGTCCAGATAGGCACGCCCTGCGCTCGTCGCGCGAGTGGGTGCGCTCACAGCAGGACCTCCAGCGACTTGCGCAGCGCCGGCTCCGCCCCGGCGAAGTGCTTTGCCAGCTCGATCAGCTGCGCGGGGCTTCTCCCCGGTTGGCCCGTCCATCGCCGCAGCGCCTCCCACGCGATGTCGCTGCCTTGAAGGTGGCGCGTGCGGACGATGTCGATAAGTGAGCGCTCTGGCGAATAGATGCCGAGCGGGGTACGAGCGCCGACCTCGAGCGTTTCCCGGCCGAGGTCGAACGTGGCACGGTCAAACTGGTGCAGACGGCACGGCGCCTTCAGAACGGGGCGCGTGCTGCCACGTGGGATCGCGACGTCAATTGCCGCCGGGATCGAGTCGATCAGCCCATGACGAGCGAGCGCCGTCTCCAGGCACAGCGTCGCGCTGCGAACACGCTCGGCGATCTCGATCAGGTCCAGGTCGGCGGGCGGGGCATCAGCCCACCGATAGACGCCGCCACCGACAGCGAGGATCGCTCCCGCGTCACGCAGCCGGTACAGGCGAGCGTCGCTCAGGCCGGCCGCTCTGGCCTCGCGGTATCTGAACGTGTCACCGAGCAGCTCTCGTGGGTCGATAGTCTTCATGGGAGGAAATCATACCCATATAGTGGTGGAGTGGGTAGGATTGTCTCCGGAGCCCGCATGGCCAGCTAGATCGCAGCATCGGGGCGGTTCGCGGCCTGAAGAGCGATCTCACGCCAAGTTTTCTGCGGCGATCCCCAGTGTTTCCGGGGAACGCACCTCGATCGCTGGGTGGGCTACAGTCGGGCTCACCCAAACCAGGAGGGATCGCCGTGAGCATTCTCATCCGCTTCGCCCCCGCGTCATTGACCGCCCAGCAATACGACGAGTCTGTACGGAAGCTCGAAGAGGCCGGCGACTGGCCCGCCGACGGGCTCGACTACCACGTCTGCTTCGGCTCGGACCCCAACCTCCGGGTCAGCGAGATCTGGGACTCGCGCGAGCAGCTCGAGGCGTTCGGGCAGCGTCTCATGCCGGTGCTGGCCGAAGTCGGGATAGAGCCCGGCCAGCCGGAGCTGGTGGAGATCCACAACATCGTCAGGCGCTGACAGCGGCTCGACCGGGTCGCGGGAGAGCCGCTGCGCAGGAGGCTGGCGCAGGGCGCCCGCGTCCCCGGCGCGCGCCTTGTCCGGGCGGCAGCTGGTCGGGTTGTCTCCTCTCTCAGGTCCAGCGCGAGCGCGGAGTTGGCCGTACACTGTGGTTGGAGCTGAACACGATGCCAGAGCCTGCCGCCAACCACGATCTGATCGAGCAAGCGAACTCGCTGTTCTGGAATCCGCTGCCGCTGCAGGAGCTGATGGCCGACGTGGCGCCGCTTGACCCTGACGAGCACTTCGACATCCCCGACCTGACCGAGGAGGAATGGGAGACGTTCGTGGCGGCGCTGGAGCAGTGACCGGAACCGTCCTGGTCGACACCAACGTCTTCACGGCCCGTCTGCGGAAGCGCTCGCCGCTCGCCTGGCTGTGCGGGCAATGGCACTACGGCGCGCGGCATCACTGCTTCAGCTCGCCGCTCGCGCGGCGCGTCTTCCACGAGGTGCTGCCACGGCAGCTTGACCCGACCCGGGGGTGGGGGTTGTCGAACGTGCCGCGGCGCGGATAAAGATCGAGCGGATGCCTCTTGTGATGTACGCACGCTGGGAGTACAATTCAGACTATGAAGACTGCCGAGAGCAAGACGCAGCGCTGGAACATGCGCGTAGCCGAGGACGTCGACGCGATCGTGAGGTTGGCGGCCGAGCAGACCGACCAGCCGTTGACCGACTTCGTCGTCCAGGCGGCAAGGGTGGTCGCTGAGGACACACTCGCCGACCGCCGGGTGTTTCGTCTCGA
>PLYX01000066.1 GCA_003151895.1 Solirubrobacterales bacterium | reverse complement strand
GGACGATCCAGGGCCGCGTTGAAGGCAGCCCACTGCTGGTCTGAGAGCACGAAGCGCGTCCTGTCGGCGAGCAGCCGCTCCGCGCGCTCTCGCCCGCTTGCCACCAGGAACTCGGACAACGACTGCTCCGCAAACCCAGCCGCCCTCCTGAAGAGATCGTCATCGCCCTCGGCGACCCGCAAGTTGACGCGCTTGGTCTTGGTCACAGCCATGCCTCGCAGTGTACAGACTATGTATGTACTGCGCAAGGGCAGCGGTGTGGCGATCGTCGGGCGCATCTGCTCGCGCAAGCTGAGCGACGGCGGCGTCCAGACGGAGCGGGTCGAGGTGATCGCACAGGCGGTCCAGTTCGTCGACCCGCCGGGCCGTGTGGCGCGGGCGCGGGAGACGGGCCGGGACATGGACCCGGGCACGGACGGTGGCCTAAAACCACATGTCTTCGCTGAAGCCGACGACGGAGGAGGTGTTCGGCACGAGGAGGCTGGCGCCGCTCCACTCGGGATCCATCCAGTGGTCGTCGGAGGCATGGCTGTCTACTTCTGGACCGCCAGTGAGGAGTTCCTGACCTACGACATCGACGTCGTGATGGACGTTCCCGAGGAGCTCGCCAAGAGACTCGCCGAACTCGGGTTCGCTCGCGTCCCAGACGGCCGGCATTGGACCCTGGAGGGGACAGACATCTTTCTGGAGGCGCCCAGCTCACGTTTGGACGCCGACGCCGTCGTGTCCGAGTACCCTCCAAAGAGGACATGAAGACCCAAACCATCACCATCGAGCAGTGGCGGCGCGAAGCGCCTCAGCTGCGCGCCAAGAGCGCGCAGATCCTCGCGGGCTTCGGACCGACGCGACGCGAGAAGCCACGCAATGCCGCCGAGGCCGAGTTCCTGCGCCGCATCGGCACGCCCGAGCGCCTCATCGGTCCTACGGCCTGACCGCGCAAACAGAGGCACGCCTCTTGCCGGGGCGCTCTACCTCGCTGGCGACGACCCCGCCTGCGGGTCAAGGCCGCTGTCGGTTGGCGGGTCAGGAACGGCGTGAGCCACCCGCCATAAATAGTACACAGATAGTACATGAGCGGTCTGTCAGCTTGCCGGCTCCTGCGCAGAAAATAGCTGATTTGCAGGAGATTCTTTGTATCGGGGAGACAGGATTTGAACCTGCGACCGCCCGGCCCCCAGCCAGAGGGATGGGGTATCGCCCAGGTGATAGAGCCCGTGTTTGCTGGGTTTTCTGCTTCTGAGTTTTCCTGGGTTTCGCTCAATTTGTTCCCCAAATTGTTCCCCAAAACGTATGTTCGTCAGCTGCCTACGCTGGCCTCGCGTCCACCACCGAGAGGGTACGAGCCTTATCGTCGATAGGCATGCATCAAGAGTCCTGCATTAGACCGGCCGCTAGGCCGTGAGGGCACTCGATCAACCGACCGACGAGAACCGACTACAGATTGAGCGCGTGCTTGAGAAGCGTTCCAAGCACAGCGCCCCCCGAATCTGCAGCCGCGCCGACGGCGATCCGACCCGAGACCGAGCGGAGCTTGTCAAGGAGTCCGCGTGCCTCCTCCCGAACCTCGTCGTCTATATTGTCAAGCTCGGTGAGGGCTTCTGCTAGGCGATCCATCAGCTCGTCGTAGGACGCGTAATTGTGAATATCACCAGCTGCGACTTGAGCTTGGGTTGCATGAATATTCTGTGTGATATTCGCTACCGTCGGCTCATCTCGCCTCGCCACGCGATCAACACCAGCGGTTGACAGCCGAATGTCCTGCGCCATCCCTAGCTGGTCGGCGTCACTGACCTGGATTTCGGCGCCAACGTCGTCAAACAGCACGAGTCCACTGTCTCGGAGATCGAAGATTCGCCGAGCGACCGTTTCAATGTGATCCGGCCCGTAGCTGCTCAAGGCCTCGTTGACCAAGGCTCCGCCACTATTCAGTATCGCAGCACCCTCGGCGCTTGCGCTGAGACCGTAGAGCCATTGCAGGATCGCATCTGATGTTGGCGCCGCGGTCTCCGGTGGTGGAAGCTGCACATCGGCGGTCACGGTGCGTGATTCGCCCGCCGACCGACCGGCGACCGTCAGGGAGAAGCGCGCGACGACACTTGACGTACTGGTGTCCAATAGACGCACAAGTCCGCCGTCGTACAGGTCGCGGATGTCCGACTCGTTCGGCGCAATCTTCCGTTCGCCCTCAATCCCTGGCTTGAGTCCAAACGAGGGGCCAGGCATTTGTATCAGTAGAAAGTCGGTCGGACGCCCTTCTTCCAGCAGCATCGCCTCTCGCTGGACGAGCCCTTGAAGGAGCGCGAGTTGGCGCTGCTCGATCGGCACGACCCTATGGTGACAGACCGACGGTGCGGGTCGCGCAAGATTTCGCGGCTACACGTTCCCTGGACCGCGAGAACGATGCGGAGAGGCCTCGTCCTCATGGACGATGACAGCCTCGTCTTGCTCAGCGGGCATCTCAATTCGCCGGAGCGGCTTTTCGTCTGGTCCGAAGACCACCACATGAGTGGTGTGATGTCGTCGAGCGCGTGTTAGACGGCGGCCAATGGTGCCCACGATCCCAGCCACTATCACATCCAAGGTGCCGTCCACGATTCTGTCGAGCAGATACACGGCGATATCGGCTGATGCAAATCGCAAGCCTTCCGATGGTGGCGGCGGCTCCAAGACCTCAACCACCAAAGCACTGGCCGCCAGCGCATCGATCAGATCGCGGTAATCCTCCTCGAACTCTGGCAACTCGCCAGCGACTCTCGGAGCGATCACGACCCTGCTTCCCACGTTACGGAACACCATCTCAGCTGCGTGACGGGGTCAGGCATCAACTACTGTCAGGAACACGGTTCACGGCCGAGCAACGACGTGGCGATCCTTGCAGCTGCGAGCCTAAACTCATCGCGGAACTGCTCCAGCTCACGAACGGCTCCCGAGCTTTCCTCGTAGGCTTCTCGTTCGATCTCGGCAATCAGTCCGGTGAAGTCAGATGACATGGTGTGAAGGGTTCGCGGAGGGTCAAAGGTCGGCGGCGATCAGGCCGCGATGACCTCGATCGGGGCGTGGCGAGCCTGCTTGCGCTTGGGTTGCCGGCGCACACGCATCTCGATGTAGACATCCAGCGCATCGGCTACGTCAGCCACGGTGTCCAGTTGCACGTTGCGGCCCTTGCCGTCCAACAGACGCGAGACGACCGACGGCTTCACGCCAATCCGACGCGCCAGCTCGGCCTTGGAGAGCTGACTGCCAGCGCGAATCTCATCGAGAGCGATCAGCAGCTCGGCGAAGGCGACGAGCTTGGCGACTTCACGCTCGTGAGCAGCACGCTCCCCAGCGGCTCGGAAGGTCTCGGCGAGAAGTTCGGCGAAGGCTGCGCTTTCCTTGGACTTATGCATTGCGACACCTCATATCGGGAAAAGCTATCGTAGCACAGAAGCTACGAAGCATCGGCATCGAGATTCGGCCACCACTCTGCACCATCCCGTCCGACGGCAACACGATGGGTCTCCTGGTAGTCCTTGCGATAACGGTCGATCCGCCGGTATTCGGATTGCGGCGCCTCTGTCCGAACGGGCTTGACGACGCCGCCGAGCAACACGAGCGAGGGGAGCGCCAGCCCATATGTCGGTGCATCACGGTCGATCAGACAGAACAACCGATAGAGCTTGTTGGAGTGCTTGTCGCGCGCCTCGCATATCCCGCTGAGATCGACGTCTTTCCTGGTGGCTGGCTTGTGCATCAGGCGCCAGCGCTGTGTTGACGTCGGAAACCTCGGCGGCCCGACCTGAAGCACGGCTCTGACGGTTACGAGCAGCTCGTTGCGGACCTCCCTCGGTGTCTCGTCTCCGAGAAGGAAGTCCCAAGCCGGCCGCTGACCACGAGCCGTCTCGTAGAGAACGGGCTGCCACTGTTCGGGGGCTCGCGTCTTGGCACCCTTGGCCATCTCAACCATCCTCGCGCGCGGCGTCAACGCCTCGCACAACCTGATCGGCGACATCATCGCTGGCTTCCGGCGTGAACGCCTCGTTGACCATCTGCACCTCGCGCTCAGACGGCGCGTAGTGGGCGTAGATCTGCGTCGTCTTGCTGTCCGCGTGTCCCAGGAACTCCTGAATCGTTCGCAGCGGCTGACCCGATGCGGCCAGGCGCGTAGCGAACGTGTGGCGCAGGTCGTGGATCGAGTGCAGGAAGCTCACGACATTGCGGATCGTCTTGGGCGACAGACCATCGGCAAGCATCGCGCTTGCGACGGCTTCGACGTGAGCCGTGGTGACGTTGGTGACTGCCAGCGCGCCAAGACGAGGCGAGATGTGGACCCGCTGCATCGACTCGCAGCCCTCCAAGTAGGAGCGTCGAGCGCCACCGATGCGGAGCTCCCGCCGCAACGAGTCGCCGACTTCATCGACTGTGAGGCTTTGCACACCACGTGCGGGCTTGGGCGCCCGCTCCTCCGCGTCCTGCAAGCGCCGAAGCTCTCTCTCGGCCTGCGGGCGAGTCAGGCCGTCGCTCTCGCCGGGGCGTCGTATACGCCCCACCTTGCGATTGAGCTGCCGCCCGTCAAGCGTCCGCCAGCGGCCGTAATAGGCGCCCGACTTCTCGTAGAGGTGTCCGGTTCCGTAAGCGCGCTTGGGCATCGTGCTCGTTTATACGCAGTCCATCGGCTGGCACGCTCGCAAGATCATTGGGAGGAATCCCTTAGACCAAGCCAGATCCGAAAAAATGGGTCCGGCTGGAACCTGCCCCCAAATGGACGATGAGCCCAGACCCCGCGAGCGTCGTGGGCGGTCGATCCGCCTCCGCGTGGGCGGTTCGTGGGCGGAACGGCCAGCAGGCCGCCTTACTCGACCACCAACCTTCGCCGGTTACGTCACCTCGCGATCCCATCTCCAGAGCTAAATCACGCCCTCTCGGGACGCCTTCAGCCCTTCCCAGCATCCAACCGCGTTCTATCGGGGAGGCCGGCACTGAACCGGCCACTCCACAGAACGCCGACTACCGACCGTACGGGCTTTGTTCCCCAATTGTTCCCCAAACGTCGCCATAGCTCGACGCATGATGCGCCAAACCCAGTAACCGTTCAGTCCCCGTACCGG